>CAKRLC010000012.1 GCA_934358955.1 uncultured Roseburia sp.
AAAATATGGCGTATCTGGGATCAGACCATACAAAGCGGAGTACATCCAAAAGAATATGCTTATGGGAGTGAGTATACGAGAGAGCAGATAAATGAGGCTCTGCGTCAGGAAAATCCACTGGAAATCGTTCCATCTGTGGATACAGACGGTCATGGAACTTTTTTGGCAGGAGTCGCCTGCGGAAGCGCGATCCCATCCGACCATTTTACCGGGGCAGCACCGGCAGCTGAGATCGCAGTTGTAAAATTAAAAGAGGCGAAGCCATATCTGAAGGATTTTTATTTTATTCCGCAGAATGTATCAGCATATCAGGAAAACGATATTATGTGTGCATTGCACTATCTGGATCAACTGGCGGAAGAACGGAATATGCCGCTTGTGATCTGTATGGGCCTTGGCAGCAATATGGGAAACAGGGGAGAGGACGGTGCACTCACCCGCGCATTGGATATTCTTGCGCGAAAAAGAAGAAGGTGCTGTGTTGCAGCTGTGGGAAATGAAGCGAACGAGAGACATCATTTTCAGGGAAAACTGCAGTCCGATATGGAGTTTGAAGCGGCAGAGCTTTCTGTAGAAGAAAATACACCGGGTTTTTTTGTGGAACTATGGGCAGCAGCGCCAGAGCTTTATACTGTTTCTGTCAGCTCTCCAACAGGGGAATTGCTGCCGAAAATTCCATACCGCAGAGGAATGCATCAGGAGTATACTTTTTTATTTGAACAGGCAACGATCACGATCGATTATCAGATGAATGGAAGGCAGGCAGATAACCAGTTGATTTATCTGCGTTTCTGGAATGTGACACCAGGGATCTGGACGATATACGTCTATCCGCAAACGGTTGTGACCGGTGAATATCATATGTGGCTGCCAATGCAGAAGTTTTCCGGCGGAAACGTCTTTTTTTTAAGACCGGATCCGGATCAGACGATCACGGTGCCCGGAAATGCAGCGCAGGTATTATCCGTGGGAGGCTATCAGATTGCAAATGGTGGTATTTATTTAAATTCCGGACGCGGATTCGGCTTTTCCAGTGGAGTAAAACCGGATGTCTGTGCACCGGCAGTAGATATCTATGGACCGGGACTAAAAAACAGATATGTGCGGATGACAGGAACGAGCGCGGCGGCCGCAGTTACAGCAGGCGCCTGTGCCCAGATCATGGAATGGGGGCTTGTGCGGGGCAAACAGATTTTTCTATCTTCTTCAGATATCAGAAATATGCTGATCCGTGGTGCAAAACGATCAAATGACAGGATTTATCCGGATCGGAGCTTTGGATGGGGACTGTTGGATGTATATGCTGCGTTTGAAACACTGCGTATATAAATTATGACAGGGCAATATTAAGGTCACAAAGCCAGCCTTTTTGTATGCATCAGCAGATGGATTTTATTATTGAAAAAAATACAATAAAAAATCTAAAGAAAAAGGTGTATTTTGAGAGAGTTTTATAGTATAATATTTCTCATGTTTGTTATCGGAATGGAAAACAAACGGGTAAGAAACAGAAAATAGTTTATATAGAAGTAAGAGGATACGAGAGATGAGGATAGGATTTGATAATAACAAGTATTTAAAAATTCAGTCAGAACACATCAAGGAACGGATCAGTCAGTTCGGAGATAAGCTTTATCTGGAATTTGGTGGAAAATTATTTGATGATTATCATGCATCGAGAGTACTTCCGGGATTTGCACCGGACAGTAAGCTTCAGATGTTAATGCAGCTTTCAGATATGGCCGAGATCGTGATTGTCATCAGTGCAGCAGATATCGAGAAGAATAAGGTGCGTGGAGACCTTGGTATTACATATGATGTGGATGTAGTACGTCTGATCGGAGAATTCGAGAAAAAGGGCCTGTATGTAGGAAGCGTTGTTATTACACAGTTTACCGGACAGAGCGGAGCAATTCAGTTCCGGGAAAAACTCGAAAAAAGAGGCATCAAAGTATACCAGCATTATAGAATCGAAGGCTATCCATCCAATATTCCGCTGATCGTCAGCAAGGATGGATTTGGAAGAAATGATTATATTGAAACAAGCAGACCACTGGTTGTCATCACAGCGCCGGGACCGGGAAGTGGAAAGATGGCTACCTGCCTGTCACAGCTGTATCATGAGAATCTTCGCGGAACCAAGGCAGGTTACGCAAAATTTGAAACATTCCCAATCTGGAATCTTCCATTGAAGCATCCGGTGAATCTGGCTTATGAAGCAGCAACAGCAGATTTGAATGATGTGAATATGATCGATCCATTCCATTTGGAGGCTTATGGAAAAACAACCGTCAATTATAACCGTGATATCGAGATTTTCCCGGTATTAAACGCTATTTTTGAGGGAATTTACGGAGAAAATACCTACTATAGATCACCTACTGATATGGGTGTCAATATGGCGGGCAACTGCATCATTGATGATGAGGCATGCTGTGAGGCATCTAAAATGGAGATCATCCGCCGTTATTATACGGCAGTGAATAAGCTTGTCAGAGAAGAAGCAACGGAGAATGAAGTTTATAAGATCGAGCTTTTAATGAAACAGGCAAAGATCACAACCGATGACAGACATGTGACGGTTGCAGCAAAAAAACGTGCAGAGGAGCTCGGTGTGCCGACCGCAGCAATCGAATTGGCAGATGGAAGTATTATTACATCCAAGACAAGTGACTTCCTTGGAGCATCTGCAGCACTTCTTCTGAACGCATTAAAGCATCTGGCAGGAATCGAGCATGATGAGAAGCTGATCCGGCCGGAAGCAATCGAACCGATCCAGGATCTGAAGGTGCGCTTCCTTGGAGGAAGAAATCCAAGACTTCATACAGATGAAGTACTGATCGCATTATCCATGGCAGCCATTACGAGTGATAATGCCAAGCTTGCTTTAGAACAGCTTCCTGCATTACGTGGATGTCAGGTACATACTTCTGTTATGCTTTCAGAGGTAGACATTAAAATATTCAAAAAACTTGGTGTGGACCTTACAAGTGAACCGGTACGCAGCGGATTAAGATTATATTAATTCACAAAGGAAAGCCTTACTGACTGTATATTTTTGATATGCAATCGGCAGGGCTTTTTTATGTTATAGGATTCGGGTGTCAAAGGTCTGTATTTAAGGTTATACTGGCAGAGTGCACAAAAAAATATTGCAAGTTTCATTGTGCAAAACATTCCGATAAGCCTCTGAAAGCGTGAATCGCAGATTGTACTTGAAAAAATACATGCAAATTTGTAAAAAATGTATAAAATCTCTTCTAAATAAAAGAATGCGTGGTATAATATAACTAACTAGATTGTTAATAAAATAACAATCATAAACATGAAGAGTTATATTAATCAGGAGGGCAAAGAAATGGCAAGATTTACATTACCAAGAGATTTATATCATGGAAAAGGATCACTGGAAGCATTAAAAACATTCCAGGGAAAAAAAGCAATGATCTGTGTGGGCGGTGGATCAATGAAACGCTTTGGATTCCTTGATAAAGCAGAACAGTATTTAAAAGAAGCAGGTATGGAAGTTCAGCTCTTTGAGGGAATCGAGCCGGACCCATCTGTTGAGACAGTTATGAAGGGTGCCAAGGCAATGCTCGAATTTGAACCGGACTGGATTATTGCCATGGGTGGAGGTTCTCCAATTGATGCAGCTAAGGCAATGTGGATCAAATATGAATATCCGGATATCACATTTGAAGACATGTGTAAAGTATTTGGAATTCCATCCCTTAGAAAGAAAGCTCATTTCTGTGCTATTTCTTCCACATCAGGAACAGCTACAGAAGTAACCGCATTCTCTATTATTACAGATTATAACAAGGGAATTAAATATCCGATCGCTGACTTTGAGATCACACCGGATGTAGCGATCGTTGATCCGGATCTGGCAGAGACTATGCCACAGAAATTGGTTGCACACACAGGTATGGATGCAATGACACATGCGATTGAAGCATATGTATCAACTGCAAACTGTGACTTCACGGATCCGCTTGCATTGCATGCGATCAAGATGATCCAGGGTGATCTTGTTGATTCCTATAACGGAGATATGGCAAAGAGAGATTCCATGCATAATGCACAGTGCCTTGCAGGTATGGCATTCTCCAATGCATTACTTGGTATTGTACATTCCATGGCACATAAGACAGGCGCAGCATTTGCAGATTATGGTGCACATATTATCCACGGTGCAGCAAATGCAATGTATCTGCCAAAGGTAATCGCATTCAATGCAAAAGATGAGACCGCAAAGAAACGTTACGGTGATATTGCAGACTTTATGGGACTTGGCGGAGCTTCCTTAGATGAGAAGGTAGAACTTCTGATTGCATATTTACGCAAGATGAACGATGACCTGAATATCCCACATTGCATTAAAAACTATGGAGCAGACAGCTACCCGACAGAGCAGGGCTTTGTTCCGGAAGAAGTATTCTTAGAGAGACTGCCTGAGATCGCAGCAAATGCAATTTTAGATGCATGTACAGGTTCTAACCCAAGACAGCCAAGCCAGGAAGAAATGGAAAAATTACTGAAATGCTGCTACTACGATACAGAAGTGGATTTCTAAAAAGCATCAGCAGGATGAATCAAATAAAAAATGGATGAAGATTATTCTTCATCCATTTTTTGTTTGATGGGATCGTGGTATCAATCGGTCTGCTCCATAACTTTTATTAGCAAATTGCCAAAAGAATGATTTCAAGGTTCTCTTTGTGCAATTTAACATCATAAACTAACATGCAGACCGATTGACACCAATATTTAAATAGCAAATCATTTTGTTATTCTTTTTTCCAGTAGGTACCGCCCTCAATATCGCCGCTTCCGGTTGGAATTTCATTTTGCAGAGGATAATGCCAGTAATCATTATACATGGCAACGATATCAGGTTCACCTTCGTCCCAGCGGCGTCCCTTTAATCCAAAAAGAATCTGCAGACAGCCACCAAGGTGAATGGCCTGTTTTCCCATTTTCTTAATGTGTGCGGCGAGTGGAAAACCGTAAGCACCACAGCCAAGCAATGCAATATCAAAATCAATCTTTTCACATTCCCTGCACATCCAGTCTAAGGCATCAAACCATGTCTCAAACCGGTCATCGGAAGCAGTTCCGGATGTCTGGACTGCTTTGAGAGTTTTTAACTCAAATTCCGGAAGAATATCTGTTCCCGGGAACAGATGCTCACGATTGAGATACTGGGCCTGGATCGAATCTTCAAACGGATGGATCACAAGGACTTTTTTCCCTTTTAATGCAGCTGACCATGGAAATTCATAACGCCATGGCTCAATAGAAATCAGGCGGCAGGTTCCGCGGAGATCCTTACAGTATTTGCGGATAAAATAATCCTCACACGGCATCTGCCAGATTCCAAGAACATCCGTCTGTTTGCAGGCATCTGTCATAACCTGATTAAACCGTGGAAGCAGGGAAGGATCGTTTGGGAAAAAACCTGCATTGGTATAAAGCTGCTGACAGGCTTTCTGTTCTTTGGATGTCAGATGAAATTCCGCTGTGCGCATATTAAAAAGCTCAACAGCACCAAAGCGGGCCATCATAAATGGCTCTCCAGATATAATATAGGAAGAAACATGTTCATTTAATTCCTTCATGTCCCAAAAGTCTTTTCCTACATAATGTTTATATAAAAAATCTGAGTCCGGATTTTTCTGTTCTAATTTATTGCGTAAAAAGTACTTTAACTGATAATAAGAAGCTCCGATAATCGTGCCCATTTTTAATACCAAGCCTTTCCTGATAGTCTGATCATTTCGATACAGTTACCAATTATCATATAACAGCGCAGAGGACTGTGTCAAGAAAAGGATGTCTTGAAGTTTTCTTTCCCAATAGTCCTCTGTGAGGAAGACCAGCGATCTGCTCTAAAGTAATTTGCGAAAAACGGGTAACTTTTTCATGGTGTATGCCAGCACAAAACGCATGAAGAAAACAACCAGGATCTCAACCAGAAAAGCAGGAAGATAACTGATGTATGGCATGAGTTTCAGGTAGATCACATCCATCGTTCCACCTGTTCCGATAAAACCGTCCAAAAGATAGATGCCAAATACGCATCCACCGAATAAAGAGAGCATTTTTTTCATCGGTTCTGTCAGCCGTTTTTCTGAAAAGAGAATTTTAACATTGATGAAAAGTATGATCGAGATCCATTGGATCCAGGTGCCGATACGCATTTCCCGATAGATGCCATCGTTTTGCATAGCATCCAGATAAACCATTTTCCAGGTGACAAGTGCTACGGCGAAAAAAGATAGATTCCGGAGCAGATTCCATTTTCCCCAAAAATGTTCCTCTTCGATATATTTATCAATGCCATATCCGACCAGCGGGTAAAATAGAAACATATGGATCATCCCACCGGCACTGAAATATCCGCATAATTGTGGGTAGCCAAAAGCAGTACAGGTAACGGCCAAAGATTCGGTGAGAATCTGCAGCAGGATCAGATAATATAACATATTTTTGGTCATATGTTTTGCGATAGCCCGTACGAAAGGCAGTATTGCCAGAAAACCAATGTAGCTGTACAAATACCAGTATGGCAGAAAAACAAGGTCAAACGGAAGCCGGAGAAATACATGCAGCGGTGCAAATGGTGTAGCACCTTTCCATGCCATTTTGAAATGATATAATAGTGAAAAAATAATGATCACATATATCATGCGCAGAATACGCTTTTGAAACAGATCACGAAAGCTTTCTTCTTTTCCGAGCAATAGTACGCCTGAAATCATAAAAAATAATGGTACAGCTGCCTTGCAGATCAGTGACAGCAGAAAAGATACGTTCTTTTCCAAGCCGCTTTGTGTTGCAAAGGACATAAACGGAGCAGAATGATTATACATTACAAGCAGTACTGCTAATATCCGCATGGCCTCTAAGTAATATTTCTTTTTCATCTTTTGTTTTACTCCCCAATATTTTTGCAGCCTTTGTTAAAAATAAACACTGCTAGTATTATTGTAGCAGGAAATCTGCATGATAGCTAGTGCAACGTTGTGCAATTTGTCATTCTAAACTAAGATGTAGACCTTTTGACACCCGAATCCAAATAAAAAACGATTGATATAGGGCAGAGATAAGAAATGAGGTTTATTTGACACAGGAATGGGATAATAGTATAATCGTATAGATTATATGTAATTTTAAAATGATTCCTGTGAAGCAATAGATCATTGGTTTGTGAAAATGATTTCGTGGCGGGGAAACAAAGATTTGGATATGAGGTGTCTATGGGACGAAAAGTCAAATTTCTATGGATTGCAGTTATTTTATTACTTCCGATATTTCCATTGTCAGGATTACTGTACGGGGTAGATGTGAGTGATGTAGGATTGAGCATTAATCAGTATCGGTTTTGCTTTCAGGATATAGGAAGCGTTTATTTACCGATTTTGCTCACAGAAGTGATCGGCGCGATCTGGTTTCAGATATTAGGCTGGATCGGGGTTCCAACCTATCTGGGAACGGAAATTCTCTGGGTTCTGGCAATTTATTATATGTGCTTCTTAAGCTGGAAGATATACAGAAAGTACCGGAATGATGACTGGATCTATCCGGCATTATGCATCGCGATCCTGTTTGCAAAATGCAATTTCCATTATTTTATTTATGCGACAGGCGTGGCGGTTATGTCGATGACAGCATTGTATTTTCTTATTCTTGCACTGAACGAAGAAAAATGCTGGATGCTTGGCTTTTCCACATTCTTTCTGGTCCTCGCATGCTTATGCAAGGTGTCCTCTGTATTTCAGTTTGCAGTGTTTGCAGTGTTATTTTATGACCTTTATAAAAAGAAAAATACAAGATATTTCTGGCGGCAGATGTTATCCTGTGTGGCAGGTGGGCTGATCGGTCTTCTTTTTGCATTTGTGCTGATACAGCTGACCTGTGGATATAAAGAATACGGCCAGATGCTGTTAGAAATGTTCCTCTATGCAGGAAATTCGCAGGATGGCCACACATTAGGCAATATGGTCATGTCCAATGTCAAAGGTGCTGTGCGCGGATTGCTTCTTATCGGAGTGGCAGGCATCTGCTATGTGGCCGCACAGAAAGTAAAAGTGTTCAAGGAAGTGATCCGGTATGGAACACCGGTCGTTGTGATCGGTTTATTGATCGGAAAGTTAGCCGGTGCTGAGAAACTGCCAGGCATTTCTGCCATTTATGCAGTTCTGGAGAATTACATTAATGCACTTGCTATTATGGTTGCCATGATTTATGTCTGTATGTTTTTTGTATTAAAAGACAAAGAATATGATCAGAAATATAAAAACCTGGTGCTTGCATCGGGTCTGCTGACAGTACTGATGCCGCTTGGCTCCAATACAGGAATACAGCATGTCTGTAATGAGGCTTTTTTTGTTATTCCGGTAATGGTTGTCCTTGTGACAGACAAGATCAAAAAGCTGGAAACAGGATGCGTAGGTAAGAAATCAAAGTATCCGACAGCAGGTACGGTACTGATCTGCGCGATGGCACTTTGGTGCGTTGGAATGACGGCATACCAGAGCAGCTATATGACCAGGGCTTATTATGAAAATAAGGATCAGGCAAAAGAAAGCTCTATTGAAGAGCTGAAGTACATGAAATACGATGCGCAGGTCATGGATGAATTAGAAGATATCACGGCTTATCTGCGGGAATACGCAGGTGGTGAAAGAAAGCTGATCGTGGGAGGCGCAGCGCCGATCTTAAATTATCTGTCAGGCATTCCGCCATATAATGAAGGCTGTGGTGGCTGGATCGAAACAGAATTTATTACAAAGGAACAGATCAGCCAGCAGTTAGAGGATGTGGAAGTATATCCGATCGTCGTACTGTGTAAGATTGCAATAGAAGAAAAACAGCCAAAGGTTGCTCTGGTTGCACAGTTTGTCGAAGATAATGATTATGAACTGACATACCAGACAGCAGAATATAGTGTTTATCTTCCGGCAGATGGAAGATAAGAAAGACAATAGGAGACAGACATTGGTAGTAGTAAAAATAGGAGATGGAACAGGAAATCAGCTGTTTAATTATGCCTGCGGGTATGCAACTGCAAGGCGGGATCATGACAGCCTGATGTTAGATACGTCAGAATGTGATAATTCAACTCTGCGCAAATTTGAACTGGATAATTTCCAGGTCAGATATGATGCGAGAGAATCCTTTTCCAATCAGGGATTTTGGAAAAAGATTTATAAAAAAATAAGAAGAAATATAAAGTACCGTGTGATCATGGAGCGCGAGGTTTATTTAAACCGGAAGAAACAGTATGATGTGAATGATATTGATCCGAGGGTTTATGAACCGAAAAAAGTACGCAACAAGTATTTGCAGGGCTATTGGCAGCATGTGGAATATTTTGAAGAATATTTTGATGAGATTATGGAAATGATCCGCCCTGCATATGAACAGAGCGAGGCTGTCAGACAGCTGACGGAGCAGTTCCAGAAGACGGCGACCTGTGCAGTTCATGTAAGAGGTGGCGATCTGACCGGACCGGAAGGGGATTATTTCCGCAGAGCAGTCATGCGGATGATGGAAGAAAAACCGGATGTGAAGTATGTTGTATTCACAAATGACAGGGACAGGGCAGAAAAAGTACTGGAAGAGATACAAAAAAAGAATCACATAGAATTGAGCTTTATTTCTGAGTACGGGACATTTTCAGATATTGATGAATTTTTCTTAATGTCTGCATGCCAGAATCAGATTTTGTCTAACAGCACTTATTCAACCTGGGCTGCCTATGCAAATCAGTATAAAGAAAAAACAGTGATCATGCCGGACGATATTCTGAGTGAACGCATGAAATTAAAAGATTGGATCATATTGTAAAGCTGCAGGAAAGGATAAAAATATGAAAAATATACTGCAAAATATATTTAAAGTTTTTGATAAGAAACAGAAAAAGAAACTGTTCGGGATGGCAATCCTGATTTTAATTAATTCCGGTGTGAGTTTACTTGGAGTATCCGTACTTCTTCCATTTATACAGGCTGTTATGGAACCGGAAGCACTGCTTGCCAACAAATACATTTCCCAGGTGTATCATGGACTCGGATTAACGGATACAAACCAGTTGATTATTTTGCTTGCGGTAATGATCATGATCGTATATGCAGCAAAAAATGGATTTATTATTTTTATGAACAATAAGCTATACAGCTTTTCTTACTATGGAAAGCAGGAGATGCAGGATCGGTTGATGAAATATTATATCGGTCAGGAATATACATTTTTCTTAAATCATAACAGTGCAGAGCTTATGCGGGATATCAACTCTGATCCGGAAATGTTTTATGCAGCAGTTTTAAATATGCTGCAGCTGGCATCAGAAGTGTGTGTATGTGCAATTATGATCATCTATCTTGTGATCACAGACCCGATCATTACGCTCGGTGTTGCAGTTGCAATGGGAATTATGGTATTCCTCTTTATGAAAAAACTCCGCCGTATCCTTGCCGGATTCGGAGAAGACAGAAGAAAATATAACGCAAATGTGCTTCAGTGTATGCAGGAAGCGTTTGGCGGTATCAAAGAGATCAAGATCGCAAACAGGGAAAAGTATTTTGAAGATGAATTCTGTGAGCAGAATGGAAAATACACATATGTTATTAAACAGAATTCTTTCCTTGGCTCGATTCCAAAACCAATTATGGAGGCACTCTGCATCATCGGTCTTATGGCTGCGATCATTGTCAGAGTCAGCATGCAGACATCGAATCCGGCAGAGTTTGTCGGTGTATTAGCGGTATTTGCAGCGGCAGCTTTTTACTTATTACCTTCTGCAAACAAAATGTCAGAGTATCTGGCATCTATTATCCATAACGGTGTTGTGATTGAACGTATCGGAAATGAATATGTAAAGATTCGCGATATGGAAGAACAGGATGAACAGAATCAGAATTATGCACCTGTAAAGCTGGAACAGGAGATCAAAGTGGAACATATGACCTTTGAGTATCCGGATACAGAAGAAGCGGTGTTGAAAGATATTAACCTTACCATCCCGAAAAATAACTCTGTTGCCTTTATCGGACCTTCCGGTGCAGGAAAAACAACAATGGTAGATCTGATCCTTGGCGTATTAAAGCCACAGGAAGGAAAGATTACAGTAGATGGTATGAATATCAGTGAATCTTACCGTGGATGGCATGATAAGATCGGATATATCCCACAGACCATTTATATGTTAGATGATACGATCCGTAATAATATCGCATTCGGTAAAAAAGAAGGAATCAAGGATGAGGATGTCTGGGCAGCGTTGCGTCAGGCACAGTTAGATGAATTTGTAGCATCACTGGACGAAGGATTAGATACTATGATCGGTGAAGCCGGAGTACGTCTTTCCGGAGGACAGAGACAGAGAATCGGTATTGCAAGAGCACTTTACCGTAAACCGGAAGTACTGGTGCTTGATGAGGCAACATCTGCACTGGATACAGAGACAGAAGCAGCTGTTATGGAAGCAATCGACAGTCTTCAGGGTAAAATGACAATGCTGATCATTGCACATCGTCTTTCTACGATCAGAAATTGTAATATTGTATACAAGGTAGAAAATGGTGGCGCCACAATTCAGGAAAAACAGAATTAACGAAAGAGGGAAAAAGATGATTATTGTTGAACCATGTGCAGGGCTTGGAAATAAACTTCTTGGCCTGTCATCTGCTTATGCAGTCGCACAGAAACTAAATCGGGAATTTGTTGTGATCTGGAAAAGAGAAGTCGGCTGTAACGTCCGTGCGGAAGAATTGTTTGACCTTCCGGTAAAGGTGATCGAGATCAGTGAGAATGGATATTCCAAAGAACCGGTTGCTAATTTTATGGGAAATCTCACAAAAGATAAATGGAGAAAACAAGCTACCAGATTTTTAGATTGTGATGAAGTAGAAGAGATCAAGGCAAAAGAAGGCTTTGAAGGAATGTTAAAGGTGATTGAAAAAGAACCTGTGATCTACTTAAAATCATTTGGACCGATCTGCGAGCTGGACGCTTCCTGTTTTTCTTTCTTAAAACCGAGTGCAAATATTGAGAAAAAAGGAAAACAGCTTTTTTCCCAATTAAATGAAAATACAGTTGGTGTTCACGTCAGACGTACCGATCATACGGAAGCGATCGCAAACAGCCCATTGTCACTTTTTATAGATAAGATGAAGCAGGAATTGCAGGAAAATCCAAAAACAGGATTTTTTGTGGCAACCGATGATGCGCTTGTAAAGAAAGAACTTCGGGAAGGATTACCGGAAGCTGAGTTGATCTTTAATGAATCCGGAATTATTGACAGAAATTCCAAAGAGGGATTGGAGGATGCATTTATTGAAATGCTGTCATTATCAAGATGTCGGAAGATCATCGGAAGTTATAACAGTACATTTAGTTTAATTCCTTCTTATATTGGAAATATTCCGCTTGAAGTAGTGAAAAAAGGACAGTAGGCTATGACAGAAAAAAGATGTTGTAAGATATTGGGAACAGATATTTTAGTAACCAATATGACAGATACCGTGAAACGGATCGAAAATGATATAGATGAGCTGCGTGGAGAATATATTTGTGTCGGAAATGTGCATACAACAGTTATGGCACATGATGATGCCCATTATCATGAAGTGCAAAAAGATGCGGCTTTTGTACTCCCGGATGGAAAACCGTTGTCGGTTTATTGCAGAAAACATGGTTTCCCGGATGCGGAAAGAGTGACAGGGCCGGACCTAATGTATCATATGTTTGAGCGTGAGAATGGGTTGAAGCATTATTTTTATGGAAGCTCTCCGGAAACTTTGAAACTGCTCGAGGAAAAATTAAGGGAAAAGTATCCACATCTGCAGATCGTGGGTATGGTATCGCCTCCTTTCCGTAAGCTGAGTGCACAGGAGGACGATGAAGAGATCAGAAAAATCAATGAATCCGGCGCAGACATTATCTGGGTAGGACTTGGAGCTCCAAAGCAGGAAAACTGGATGTATGATCACCGCGGAAAAGTAAATGGTGTGATGCTTGGAGTGGGAGCTGGATTTGATTATCATGCAGGAAATATCAAACGAGCACCTGCCTGGATGCAGAAATGCAGCCTGGAATGGCTGTATCGTCTGATGCAGGATCCAAAGCGTTTATTTAAACGATATCTGGTAACAAATACCCGTTATCTGTGGCTGATCAGAAGAGACAAATAGAGGGAGGCAGACTGATATGTGTGGAATCTACGGTGTTATAAACAAAAGAGTCAGCAGGGATAAGGCAGAACAATGTTTGGATACGATGATACATCGTGGACCGGACGGATCCGGACTCTGGCAGGAAGATGGTGTTACCTTAGGACACAGACGTCTTGCAATCTTAGACCTGACAAGTGCAGGAAGCCAGCCAATGTCTTATGCCAATGAACGGTACTGGATGACTTTTAATGGGGAAATTTATAATTTTATTGAAATCCGGGACGAATTACAGAAAAAGGGCTATACCTTCCGAGGAAACAGTGATTCGGAAGTGATCATGGCTGCTTACTGTGAGTGGAAGGAAAAGTGTCTGGATCGTTTTAATGGTATGTGGACATTCTCGATCTGGGACAGACAGGAAAAAAGCCTTTTTATCTCCAGAGACCGTTTCGGTGTAAAACCGCTTTATTATACAGAATTTGAAGATGGTGGATTTGCATTTGCATCTGAGATGAAGGCACTGCTTCCGATCATGGATAAGGTAGAGCCGAATAAAGCAATGTTCGACCGCTACTTTGCAGACAACCATTATGAATCTCAGCCGGAGTGCCTGATCAAAGGAATCAAAAGATTCCCGGCAGGAAGCTATGCATGGATCCGTAATGGAAAAACAGAATTAAAAACCTTCTGGAATACATTAGATCATCTGATCGAAGTGCCGGAATCTTATGAAGAACAGGTAGAACAGTTTAGAGAGTTGTTTTTAGATGCCTGCAAGATCCGAATGAGAAGTGATGTTACACTTGGAACCGGATTAAGCGGTGGATTAGATTCCTCGGCTACGATCTGTGCCATGTCCTATATTTCAAAGCATCTTACAGATGAGAGAACAAATGGTGACTGGCAGCATGCGTATGTAGCATGTTTTCCGGGAACAGATCTGGATGAAACAAAATACGCAAAGCAGGTAACTGATTTCCTTGGAATAAAGAATACTTTTGTAAATATTGATTCTGCAATTCCGGAAAAAGAGTTTTTAAGACAGATGTTCTGTTTTGAAGAACTTTGGGGAAATCCTCAGGTTCCGATGATGGAGCTGTATAAAAAAGAACGGGAATACGGAACAACCGTATCCTTAGATGGACATGCAGCGGATGAATTGTTTGCAGGATATGGCTTTGATTTATTAAAAGCTTACCCGGATGCAAAGACAAAAGAAGAGATCGATATGATCACAACGGCTTATCTGAATCAGAATTCTGAGGAAGGGATTGCAGTTGGTTCCGCTGAATTCAAAAAGCAGAGAAATAAGCTTTATCGCGAATACATGGCAAAATATTATGCGAAGAAGCTCCTTGGCAAGGCAGATGTAAAGAGTGCTTACAGCAATCATCCAAACTGGGATCGTCTGGATAATCTGAATAAAACACTTTTTGTTTCCACACATGAGACAATTTTGCCGACACTTTTGCGCAACTATGACCGTGCAAGTATGGCAGCCAGTGTAGAGATCCGTATGCCATTTTTAGATTACCGGCTGGTGGAATTCGCTTTCTCGATCGGATGGCGTTCTAAGCTGCATGGTGGTTTTTCAAAATCAATTGTCCGGGATGCCGGAGCAGCTTTTATGCCGCATGAGATTGCATACCGCAGAACAAAGTTAGGATTTAATGCACCAATTTTAGATTGGATGAAGGGACCATACCGGCAGTTCTTCGAAGATACGGTAGCATCAGCGGACTTTGCCAATTGTGATCTGATCGATCATCCGGAACAGATCCGCAATGACCTTACTGATTTCTTAAATGGAAAAAATGCAACCTTCCATCAGGCTGCTGATATCTGGAACCGGATCCAGCCGTATTTGTGGGAAAGAGCCCTGATCAAGCAGGATTGGAGATAGGCGAAATATGAAACGATACAAATATTTGGATGTTGCAAGAGGAATCGGATTACTGTTAGTGATCATTTCGCATAGCTGTGGATTGAGCAGGTATTTGATTTATTACTATATCCAGCTTTTCTTTGTAGTGTCAGGTTATATTTATAAAGAAGGAAGAAGCTATCAGGAAAATGTTGCGAAAAAAGCAAAACGTCTGCTGATCCCGTATTTCGGATACAGTGCGATGCTGCTTGCATTTTATGCATTGATTGGACGGACCTTTGAGGAGACAAAAGCGTCGGCATTGGGGATTTTATATTCCAGATGCTGCCTGTATGATACGACAACACACACCGATAATGTTTATCTGTTTACGATAGCAAACGGTGCCATGTGGTATCTAACAGCCTTCTTTGTGACAAGCCTTGTTTATCACCTTGTCATTGACCGTTGTTTAAAGGATAAAAAATTCCTTGTGATCTGCATGATCATTCTTACGGGAATCACGATGCTTTTGGCAGATATTCCGGTTCTGCTCCCATGGAGCATAGATATTGCCTGTGTCGGAACAATTTTTATGATTGTCGGAACACTGCTTGGCAGAATGGAATTTTTTGAGAAGAAATGGAATCTTCCATTGATCGCAGGAACTTTTGTGGTGTACATGGTATTATGTACGATTAATCCGGGGCTGAATATGTCGATCCGCGAATATGGAAAATATGGAGCATTCAGTGTGCCATTCTTTATCCTGATCGGTATCAGTGGCTCGATGCTTTGCATTTGGTTTGGAAAGCTGATCCAGAACTTAAAGATCGGAAGCCTGATGGCTTATATTGGACAGAATACGATCATATTACTGGCATTCCATCTTTTGGGACTGGAAGTATTTGAGATGATCGCACAGCGGTTTATGAATGTAGAAGGATTAAGCGGGATCGCATTCGTATGCTATCATGCGATACGTGTGACGGTTTCTGTCTGCGGCTGTCTTGTGCTTGGAAAGATCATGGATGCCATAAAAGGCCGGATAAATAGAAAGCGCAGGGCATAATTATGGAAAAAACAATAAAAAAAGGAAGAAATTCCAGTATTGAACTATTACGGATTGTTGCACTTGTATTTATTTTCTGGATGCATGCAGCTGGAAGTTATCAGGATAATAACATCAGTGCATGGGGAGATATCGCGATCTCTGTTGTTGGAAATATCGGTGTCTCCTGTTTCATTCTGATCTCCGGTTATTATGGGATCCGGCTTCAGGCAAAGAAAATGATGCAATTGGAATGCATGATCTTATTTTATTCCTGGGCAGCTTTAATCTTACAGACAGTGTGGGGAGTCAGACCGGGAGGAGAAGAGCTTCTTTCCTATCTGCTTCCGGTGATCGGAAAAAGATCCTGGTATTTTACCTGCTATTTTGCACTGGCATTTTTAAGCCCGTTTTTAAATGAGATGACAGAAAAGCTGGCAGAAATGCGCTTTCGACAATTGCTGGCAGTGATGATCCTTGTTTTTTCAGGAGTTACAACATTTTTCTTTTTTGACATAAATGGAGATGGCGGAAAAGGTGTTGTGCATATGATAATGCTCTACCTGATCGGCCGGTATATCGGAATGTACCGAAAAGAAAAAACGTATCAGACAGGAAAACTGATCGGACTGTTTGCAGTGGTTTCCATCGTGAATTTTTGCTTGAACGGGGCATTATATGTTGCGACCGGAACCGTGCAGAACCGGTTTGCAAGGGACAATACGTTATTTACGATCGCAGAGGCGGTTCTTGTGTTCCTGATTTTTAAAAATATACATTTTGAGAATCAGCTTGTGAATAAAATGGCAAGACACGTTCCGGCAGTTTTCTTATTCGAGTGGACGCTTCGCAGCATTATGACAATGTACCTGTTTGATTATCAGAAATACGCAGCAAAAAATTACTATGATGTCATTTTATTTGCGGTGGCGATCGCACTGGTCATCTTAGGAAGTGTGATCGACTGGCTTCGGATCACAGTGCTGCACAGACCAGAGAAATGGATCGTGGATCATTGCTATGGAGCAGGCACAAAAGTATTTGCCCGGATCCGGGCAAAAGCAGGTCTTTAGAAATGTTACCAGCGCTTCCGGTATTCAGAAGCGGTGCAGCCTTCTAATTTCCTGAAAACCTTATTAAAGTAACTGGCATCATCTATGCCACAGAGCATAGCAATATCTTCAATGGAAGAGTTGCTGTAACGAAGCAGCTCTTTGGCATGGGTGATTTTTTTTGTGAGAAGATATTGAATGATCGTGATACCGTGTTCTTTTTTGAATTCCCGGCTCAGATAGTATTTGCTGATGTAAAAACGGGCAGCAAGATCGTCCAGTGAGAGTTCTTCTGTATAATGCTCATCAAGATAATCTGTGACATCGTGGAGCTTCTTGGAAAGTTTGGAAGCAGGTTTATCGGAGGCATTGGATGAAGCACAGATTTTAGTCAGGATGTGGGTGATCCGATCTGCTACCAGAATATCGGTATCGTCGGTACGATGTTCGTGCATTTCTAAAATGGAAGTGATGTCAGCAGCCAGATCATTGAAATGCGTGGACTGGAAATGCCAGTGGTGGTGCTCGGTGAAGTATGAATAATAGCCTGCGGCCTGGGGACCATAGAAATGGATCCATAAAAGCTCCCATGGATCAGTCTCACTGCTGATATGCGTATATTCATTAGAACAGTCCAGAAAGAAACAGTCGCCTGCTTTAGCAGCTGCAGTCTGCAGAGAGGAAGAGCGATTTGGTTTTGGGTTATATGAAACCGTTCCACTTCCGGATAACACAAGCAGAAACAGATAGGAAGAAAGACCACTTCGTCTGGAAAGATGCGGCTGCAGACTTTTCAGATAGCCGGCTTCCTGGATATAAAAAAAGTGTTCTCTTGTAAAAGAACCTGGGGTGCAGATAACACGCCTGGTATTTGTGACTTCAGAAGTTTTATATTTTTCAAAAAATGATTTTTTCATAGAAGTTCAGTGTCCTTTGATAGTTAAAATATTATGGCAATATAATACTATTTTTGAGCAATATAATCAATTGAAAAGAATGGAAAATTGGATTATTCTAAGTTACGGCTAAAAAAGCAAAAAAGCAAAATAATTATAAATTATCAATACAGATTAAAAGGAGATTACAGAATGAGTAAAATAGCATTAATTACAGGTATTACAGGACAGGATGGTTCTTTCTTAGCAGAGTTTTTATTAGAGAAAGGATATGAAGTACATGGAATTACACGCCGTGCTTCTATCTCTAATACAGCACGTATCGATCATCTGATCGCTCAGAATGCAATCACCTTACATGATGGGGATTTATCAGATTCTTCTTCTATCATCCGTATTATTAATGAGGTTCGTCCAGATGAGATTTATAACCTTGCAGCGCAGTCCCATGTGCAGGTATCCTTTGACGCTCCGGAATACTCAGGTGATGTAGACGCGATTGGCGTACTCCGTATTTTAGAGGCGGTACGTATGCTCGGACTTGCAAAGAAGACAAAGATTTATCAGGCATCTACTTCTGAGTTATACGGAAAGGTAGAAGAGGTTCCTCAGAAAGAGACAACACCATTTCATCCATATTCTCCGTATGCAGTTGCAAAACAGTATGGTTTCTGGATCATTAAAGAATACCGTGAAGCTTATGGAATGTTCGCAGTAAACGGAATTTTATTCAATCATGAATCAGAAAGACGTGGCGAGACTTTTGTAACACGTAAGATTACACTGGCAGCCGGACGTATCGCAGAAGGTTTACAGGATCATTTAGAACTTGGTAACATGGACAGCTTACGTGACTGGGGTTATGCAAAGGATTATGTAGAATGTATGTGGATGATCTTACAGCATGAGACACCGGAAGATTTTGTAATCGCTACAGGAGAACAGCATACCGTACGTGACTTCACAGAAAAAGCATTTGCAGCAAATGGTATTACGCTTCGCTGGGAAGGAACAGGCGTTGATGAAAAAGGATATGATGCAGAGACTGGCAAGATGCTTGTATGTGTAAACCCACAATGGTTCCGTCCAACAGACGTAGATAATCTCTGGGGGGATCCGACAAAGGCAAAAACAGTTCTTGGATGGAATCCTCAGAAAACAAGCTATCCGGAGTTGGTACGCATTATGGCAGAGCACGATAGAGCGCTTGCAAAACGTGAAGCCGTATTAAAAAAGAATCAGTAATCAGTATAAGAGTAATATTCTATTAACAGGAAAGACTGTCTCAGATTGTGATGGCAGTCATGCAGCAAATTAGGAGGAATGACATCATGATGGAAAAAGACGCAAAAATATACGTAGCAGGACACAGAGGAATGGTTGGTTCAGCCATTGTTCGTGAGTTGGAGCGTCAGGGATATACAAATATTATCACACGCACACATAAAGAATTGGATTTATGCAGACAGGATGCAGTGGAAGCATTTTTTGCAGAAGAAAAACCGGAATATGTATTTTTGGCAGCTGCAAAAGTAGGTGGAATCGTTGCAAATCAGAGCGCACTGGCAGATTTTATGTATGATAATATGGTACTTGAGATGAATGTGATCCATTCGGCATGGAAAAATGGATGTAAGAAACTAGAATTTCTTGGATCTTCCTGTATCTATCCTCGCATGGCACCACAGCCAATGAAAGAAAGCTGCCTTCTGACAAGTGAGCTTGAGAAGACCAATGAAGCGTACGCGCTTGCGAAGATTTCAGGATTGAAATATTGCGAATTTTTAAATAAGCAGTATGGAACAGATTACATTTCTGTTATGCCGACCAACCTTTATGGACCAAACGACAACTATCACCCGGAACATTCCCATGTGTTACCGGCTCTTATCCGCCGTTTCCATGAAGCAAAAGAAAGCGGGGCAAAAGAGGTGACATGTTGGGGAGATGGAAGCCCATTGCGTGAATTCTTATATGTAGATGATCTTGCAAATTTATGCGTATTCTTAATGAATCATTACTCAGGTGATGAGACGGTCAATGCCGGAACAGGAAAAGAATTAACGATCAAAGAGCTGACAGAACTTGTTGCAAAGGTGATCGGTTATGAAGGTGAGATCAAGTGGGATACGACAAGACCAAACGGAACACCAAGAAAGCTCTTAGATGTCAGCAAAGCAGCAGAGCTTGGATGGACTTATAAGACCGAATTAGAAGATGGTATCCGCTTGGCTTATGAAGATTTCCTGAATAACCCAATGCGTGCAGAACGATAACAGAAAGATATTTTAACATAAGGAGAGAGTATGTATATTGTATTATTGTCCGGAGGATCCGGCAAAAGATTATGGCCACTGTCAAATGACAGCTATTCCAAACAGTACATTAAAATTATGAACCATGATGATGCGTCAAATGAAGAAAAATGTTCCATGCTTCAGCGTGTGTTCGGACAGTTGAAGACAGCGGGACTTTCTGAAAACACGATTGTCTGTGCAAGCAATGCGCAGGTAGAACTCATCGAAAGTCAGCTGAACGGGAAAGCAGAAGTAGCAGTTGAGCCAATGCGCAGGGATACATTCCCGGCAGTCATGTTATCCTGTGCTTATCTGTTATCCAAAAAGGGGGCGAAGGAAGAGGACGTAGTCGCATTTCTTCCGGTTGATCCATATACAACGATTGAATTTTTCAACTGCATCAAAAAACTCGGGGATTATATTAAAGAGTCAGATGATACGATTGGCTTGTTAGGAGGTGTGCCAACATATGCATCTACCAAATATGGTTATATTGTTCCGGAACAGGCAGAGAAAGAGCTGCTGAAGGTAGAAGGCTTCCGTGAAAAACCGGATGAAGCAACCGCTGAGAAACTGGTAGCGGACGGTGCACTGTGGAATTGTGGCGTATTTTGTTTTAAATTGTCTATGGCAGCACAGTGGCTTGCAAAATATGATGTGACAACGGATTATGACCAGATGGTAACCGATTATGAGAAGCTTCCAAAGAAAAGCTTTGACTATGAAGTATTAGAGCACTGGGAGAAGATTGCAGCGATCAAATACGACGATGTCTGGAAAGATCTTGGAACATGGAACACCTTAACCGAAGAGATGAAAGAGAACAGCATCGGGGATGTGACCTGGGATGGAACCTGTGAGAATTGCCATGCAATCAATGTTCTTGGTATACCGATGGTTGTGATGGGAGCAAAGAATCTTGTGATCGCAGCATCCCATGATGGTATTCTGATCGCAGACAAGCATCAGAGCTCTTATATTAAGGATTGTCTGACAGAGATTGCAGATGAATCCAAATATGCAGAACGTCGTTGGGGAACGATCAAAACGATTGATAATGATGAAGATGACGGAATTAAGAGCACTACAAAACGGATCAAGGTGGTACAGGGAAAAGCAACACCATATCATAAGCATCTGAAGCACACAGAGACGATCACTGTTTTATCCGGTATGGGAAAACTGACGATTGAAGGTACAGAAGTAGATCTTCTTGCGGGTTCTACTGTAAGTATCGCAGCAGGAAAAGCCCATTCGATCCGTGCGATCGGTTCTGATTTAAGATGTATCGAGGTTTGTCTTGGAGATGCAGCTGATGATGAGATTGAAGTAGAAGCATAAGAAAAAAGCATAGAGAAGAGATTCTTTAACTAAGAACAGGAAGTCCCCTTTCAGAGCTGATCTTGAAAGGGGACTTCCTGTTATTTTATGCAGGAATAACGCTTTTTAAAGCATATTAGCTGCTATTTTACAAGGACTTTTACGAACTTCTTTTTACCACGTTTTACAACGAGACCATCCGCTCCGAAGGAATCTGCGTTGTAAGTAGTTTTAATGTCAGTTACCTTTGCATCAGCGACAGAAACACCGCCCTGTTCTACAGCACGTCTTGCATCAGAACGGGATGGAGCAAGCTCTGTTTTGACAAGAAGAGCTAAAATATCCAGATCCCCATCAGCAAAATCAGCAGCAGATAATTCTACAGTTGGCATATGGGCAGAATCGCCGCCACCAGCAAAAAGTGCGTGGGAAGCATCTTTTGCTTTTGTTGCCTCTTCTTCTCCGTGAACTAATTTTGTCAGTTCGAATGCAAGGATTTCTTTTGCCTGGTTAAGCTGTGCACCTTCCCAGCTCTCCATTGCATCGATCTCTTCTAATGGAAGGAAGGTCAGCATACGGATACATTTTAAGACGTCAGAGTCTGCAACATTTCTCCAGTACTGGAAGAAGTCAAATGGAGAAGTCTTTTCCGGATCAAGCCATACAGCACCGGACTGTGTTTTTCCCATCTTTTTACCTTCAGAATTTAAAAGAAGGTTGATCGTCATCGCGTAAGCGTCTTTTCCAAGTTTACGACGGATCAGCTCTGTACCACCTAACATATTGCTCCACTGGTCATCTCCGCCAAACTCCATGTTACAGCCGTATTTCTGGTATAAGGTATAGTAGTCGTAGCTCTGCATGATCATGTAGTTAAATTCTAAGAAGCTTAATCCTTTCTCCATACGCTGTTTGTAGCATTCAGCCGTTAACATACGGTTTACGGAGAAATGGGCGCCAACTTCGCGGAGAACGTCGATGTAATTTAAATCCATGAGCCAGTCCGCATTATTTACCATTAAAGCTTTTCCGTCAGAAAAATCAATGAAACGGCTCATCTGTTTTTTGAAGCAGTCACAGTTGTGCTGAATGGTTTCCGGTGTCATCATCTGACGCATGTCGGTACGTCCGGACGGGTCACCGATCATTGCGGTACCGCCGCCGATTAAAGCGATTGGTTTATTTCCAGCCATCTGGAGACGTTTCATCAGGCAAAGTGCCATGAAATGTCCTACATGAAGACTGTCTGCAGTCGGATCAAATCCGATGTAAAAGGTTGCTTTTCCATTGTTGATCAGATCTTTGATTTCTTCTTCATCTGTTACCTGCGCGATCAGGCCGCGGGCAACTAATTCATCATATAATGTCATTTTTGTTGGGTTCCTTTCTGTTCTTTGTTTCTTTGATTGATTTGCGCCTTTTGTCTGCAGTGCACACTCGAGAGCAGAGCTCTCTCGTTCGCGGACTTCGCCCTATCGTCTTAGGAAAATATAAAATGCATTGTGCGAGCACTGCATTTTATATTATTTCTAAGACGGCACTGCTCATTTAATACGCGCAAAAAAACCCCGTCCTAATAAAAGGACGAGGGTTATACTCGTGTTACCACCTTAATTCATAAACAGCTTGCACTGTTTACCTTCGTGAGTGTCCGACAACACTCCGGCGCGATTAACGTGCGCCACTACGTCACAGCCTACTATTGGATATTCGAAAAATTCTTCAAAAAAACAAATTCGGTGTGAAGCTCAGGGATGTATTCGAATCAAGATTCCGATGCGCCTCTCATCAGCCGGCTGCTTTCTGTATCTTCCACTTCATTGTACTTCTTCCCGTCAAAGCCTGTTTCTGCTTCAATTAACGCTATTATAAGCACAGAAAAAAAGATTTGTCAAGGGAAAAAAGAAAAATGCCTGTGGGTATAAAAAAGAAATTATGTTTCATACTTATATCAGAAGATACGGAAAGACTTTTTTGACGCAGTATCTTCTGATGCCAGAAGCAAAAGGTTTGGCAGACAGCGGGCCTTTTTGCTCTGGCAATATGAAAGCACTCGCAAAACTAAAAAAGAGTGCAGCTTGTAAAAGAAAAATGACTGGAAAAAGGAGCAGAAAAATGATTTTAAGTGAAAAAGAAACAACCGTGATCAAAGATTTGCAGACACAGGAGCAGTGCTGTGTGGAAAAATACGAAAGATACAGCAAGCTTGCAAAAGACCAGGTATTAGTTGATCTGTTTACAGACCTGAAGGAAAAAGAACAAAAGCATGTAGATTCCCTGACACAGGTGCTATCCGGAAAAGTACCTTGCTGTAACTGCAATGACAGCAATGGAAAAAACTATAATCCGAAAGCAACCTATAGTCTGGATCCATCGGAGGAGAAAAAAACGGACTGTTTTTTTGCAACAGACTGCATTGGAACAGAGAAACTGGTTTCTTCCACCTACAATACGGAAGTATTTGCATTTGCCGATCCGGGAGTCCGGAAGCTTTTGGCAGATATTCAGATCGAAGAGCAGAATCATGCAGAAATGCTTTATAAATATAAGACAGTCAACAGCATGGCATAAAGATAAATGATGTTTATAAATTGAGAAAAAATATGAACTTTGTTTAATTATTAACCAGCCTGTTTAAAAAATAACTATTCTTGCAATCACAGAGAGCATATTATAAAATTTTTTTGTCATTGGGATACCGGTATAAAAAGGATTGCTTGTGATACCGGTGTCCCAGAATTCTTGGGTGAATCGTCAAACAGTGTATTTAGATTGTCAAAAAGTTTGCGATCGGCTGGTAATCCAGGATGATCTCAAAACGAGAAGAGAAAACCATGTGAGGTGTGATGAATATGAGTAGATTGGAAATCCCGGCACCGGACCGGGCGCAGCTTGTAATTGAAGGGCTGTACAAAGATATTGAGCGAAGGATTGAGTCAAGTCCTCCGGGACTTTGTCCGGTGGATCTGACAAGGGCTTTCTTAGAGCTGTGTCATTCACAGACCTGCGGAAAATGCGTACCATGCCGTGTCGGTTTGTGGCAGCTGAAAAATATGCTGACAGAGGTAATGAACGGTGAAGCAACGTTAGATACATTAAAAGAAATAGAAGAACTTGCAACTTCCATCAAAGATTCAGCAGACTGTGCGATTGGCTATGAAGCTGCAAATATGGTTTACAAGAGCCTGATCGGATGCAGGGAGGATTATGAATCCCATATTCTGCATGACCGCTGCATGAGCCACAGCAAACAGTCTGTTCCATGTGTCGCACTTTGCCCGGCGCATGTGGATATTCCAGGATACATAGCGCTTGTGCGGGAAGGCAGATATGCAGATGCGATCCGTCTTATCCGCAAAGACAATCCATTCCCAACAACATGCGGCTTTATCTGTGAGCATCCGTGCGAAGCAAGATGCCGCAGAAATATTGTGGATGATGCGGTCAACATCCGTGGGTTAAAACGGTTTGCAGCAGATTTCGCCGGAGAAGTGGATCCACCGGCGTGTGCACCTTCCACAGGGAAAAAAGTTGCAGTCGTCGGAGGTGGACCAGGAGGACTCTCAGCAGCTTACTATTTACAGCTGATGGGACATCAGGCAACAGTGTATGAGATGCTTCCGGAGCTGGGAGGCATGCTGCGTTATGGAATTCCGAATTATCGTCTGCCGAAAGACAGGTTAGATGAGGATGTCAATGCCATTTTGAAAACAGGTGTGGATGTAAAATATGGTCTCAGGATCGGAAAGGATATGACGATCCAGAGCCTCAGACAGGAATATGATGCAGTGCTGATCACGATTGGTGCAAGCACAGATAAAAAGCTTGACATCGAAGGAGAGCAGTCCGAGGGAGTGCTTTCTGCCGTACAGTTTTTACGGGATGTCGGGAAAAAACAGAATCCGGATCTGACAGGACAGGAGGTCGCTGTCATTGGCGGCGGAAATGTATCCATGGACGCAGTAAGGACAGCAAGGAGACTTGGAGCGAAAAAGGTAACGATCTTATACCGGAGAAGAATAGCAGACATGACCGCACTTCCGGCAGAGATTGAAGGCGCAGTAGCGGAAGGAATTGAAGTAAAGACGCTGATGGCACCGTCTAAGATCGAAGCAGATGAGAATGGCAGGGTGAAAGGAATTTATGTAACACCGCAGATGATCAGTAAGATCAAAGATGGCAGGGCAAGTGTGCGCCCGACAGGTGAAAAGGATATTTTTGTGCCATGCCAGACACTGATCGTAGCGATCGGACAGGATATCGAATATCAGCATTTTGCAGAAGCCGGGGTTCCGGTAGAGCGTGGAAAAATCATAACGGAAAGACACGGTGGCTTTGAAAATATACCGGGTGTTTTTGCCGGTGGAGACTGTGCATCCGGACCTGCATCTGTGATCAAGGCGATCGCAGCAGCAAAGGTTGTAGCAGCAAACATTGATGAATATCTTGGATTTCATCACATCATTTCAAGTGAAGTGGAGATACCGGAAGCAAGATTAGATGACAGACCACCTTGCGGAAGAGTAAATCTGACCGAACGTGAATCCGGGGAACGTGTACAGGATTTTGAGGCGGTAGAATACTGCATGACAGAGAATGAAGCCTGTCAGGAAGCAGGACGCTGCCTGCGCTGTGACCACTTTGGATACGGAATATTTAAAGGAGGCCGCGAAGACAGATGGTAAATTTAACAATTGATGATAAAAAAATTACAGTTACAGAGGGAACAACTGTGATGGAGGCAGCCATGCAAAATGGCATTCCAATTCCGAAGCTATGCTACTTAAAAGGGATCAATGAGATTGCGGCATGCCGTGTCTGTGTAGTTGAGTTAGAAGGCATGGATAAACTTATCACATCCTGCAATAACGTAGTAAAAGAAGGTATGGTGATCCATACAAACAGTCCGAAAGTACGTCTCGACCGGAGAAAAACAGTGCAGTTGATTTTATCACAGCATGACTGTAAATGTGCAACCTGTGTGCGGAGTGGAAATTGCACACTTCAGACGGTTGCAAATGACTTAAATATCATAGACCTTCCTTATAAGGAACGTTTTGAGACAGAACTGTGGGATAAGAACTTTCCACTGATCCGTGATGCGGAAAAATGTGTGAAATGTATGCGCTGCATCCAGGTATGCGACAAAGTGCAGGGCTTAAAAATCTGGGATGTGACAGGAACAGGTTCCAGAACGACGGTCAATGTGGCAGATAATAAGAAAATTGATGAAGTAGCCTGCTCACTTTGCGGTCAGTGTGTTACACATTGCCCGGTCGGTGCATTGCGTGAGCGCGATGATACAGAAAAGGTATGGGAAGCCATTGCTGATAAGGATAAAATTGTAGTAGCGCAGGTCGCACCTGCTGTCCGGGCTGCATGGGGCGAATCACTTGGATTAAGCCGAAAAGAGGCTACAGTTGGAAAAATCGTTCATGCTTTAAAGAAAATGGGTATTGATTATGTGTTTGATACAGCATTTTCAGCAGACCTTACGATCATGGAGGAAGGAAATGAATTCCTTTCCAGATTGAAAAAAGGTGAGACGAAGGTTCGTCCAATGTTTACATCCTGCTGTCCGGGCTGGGTGCGCTTCGTAAAAAGCCAGTATCCACATCTGGTTCCACAGCTGTCTACGGCAAAAAGCCCGCAGCAGATGTTTGGCGCAGTGATGAAGACTTATTTTGCAGAGCACCTCGGAGTGGATCCGGAAAAAATCTATACAGTTTCCATCATGCCATGTATGGCCAAAAAAGGCGAGGCCAATATGGAATTTTATTATAAAGAATATGCTGGCCATGAGACAGATACTGTCTTAACGACCAGGGAGCTTGACCGCATGATCCGCTCCGCACATATTTTGCCTGCCGGACTGGAAGAAGTGCCGTTTGATTCTCTCATGCAGGAAGGAACCGGTGCTGGTGTGATTTTCGGCACGACTGGCGGAGTTATGGAAGCGGCGATCCGCTCAGCTTATTATATGGTAACGGGGAAAAATCCTGCTGCAGATGCTTTTGAGATCGTAAGAAATGACAGCACAACCGGAATCAGGGAGGCAAACATTCAGATCGCAGACATTTCCATATCCACAGCCGTTGTGTGTGGACTTGGAAATGCAAGAAAATTATTAGATCAGATCGATCGTGGAGAAGTCCATTATGATTTTGTAGAAGTGATGGCGTGTCCGGGCGGCTGCGTCGGCGGTGGCGGACAGCCAATCCATGATGGGGAAGAGCTTGCCATGAAACGTGGAGAGAACCTGTATTTCTTAGACAAACATGCCAATCTTCGGTTCTCACATGAGAATCCGGATATCCAGCTTCTGTACCGCACTTATATGGAGAGACCTTTATCGCATAAAGCGCATATGATTTTACATACAGATCACAATGGATGGGAGATGCCATATTGTGAGAGAACAATGGAAGAGGATTTTGACTAAGTCCGGTTAAAAGAGTCTGTTTTTTGGATTTTTTAATAAAAAGTAGAAAAGAATAGGAGAGTCATGATCGGGTATACAGAAAACAAATGTATACCCGATCATGACTCTTTTTTTGTAACAGGATTCGGGTGTCAAAAGGTCTATATTTAAGGTTATGCTAGCAGATTGCACCAAAGAAATATTACAAGTTTCATTGTGCAAACATTCCGATAAGCCTCTGAAAGCGTGAATCGTGTTCAGCAAAGGCTTCCACGATTCATGAGTCTTATCTCCATTGCACAAAGAGAAAATTTCCATATTTCTTTTGTGCAATTTGCCAATAAAGGTTATGGAGCAGACCTGTTGACACCCAAATCCTATCACAAAAAAAGGCACTAACGTGCCAAGGTGAATTCTCTTTTATATCATATGCAAAAATTATGCCAAAACATGCAATAATTGTGAAATAATTAACTGGTTTTGAAAGAATGTTTGCAAATGCATGGACAATTGTCGTCAAAAGTACTATAATTGCTTTCGTATATTGTAATATTTTTGTGTAACAAAAACAAAAAGGGGGCTTGTTATGAATGAGATTATTACAAAGCTCAATGAGATTGAGGAGAAGGCTGAGACGATGATTTCGGATGCAAAAGACCGGAAACAACAGCTGGAAGAGAAATTAGAGCTCGATAAAAAAGAGCTTGACAGAAAATATAAGACACTGGAAGAAGACAAAATGAAACAGTTGTCCGGGAAACTGGAGAAAACAGCAAATGCACAGATCAGACAGCAGCAGGAGGCAACAGATGCGGCAATTGCGGAATTGGAAGAACGCTTCAAAGAACACAAAGAAGAGCTTGTGCAGGAAATCTTCGAGCGTCTGATCGCCAAATAGGGGGGAGTGCAATGTCAGGAGGCTTATTGCAATACAGCGGTCTGGTCACAAAGACGAAGGCAATGCATGGAAAGCTGCTGAGTGAGGAGGAATTACACTATCTGTCAGAGTTAGAACAGGTGGAAGACTTTATCATATTCCTGCGTGAGTCTAAGGGATATGCAGACATTTATGAAAGCCATGAAGAGATTCATCACAGAGCACAGGTGGAGGCAGTGCTTCATGATGCTTTATATGCAGATTATGGAAAATTATATCAGTTTGCAAATAGAGACCAGCGGTCCTGTCTGGAAATTTTTTTCCTGCGCTATGAGATCAATGTGCTGAAGAGCTGCTTTGAATCGGCAATACGAGGAAATATGGAACAAAATCTCAGCTATCTGAATTATTTTTTTGATAAACATTCCAGCTATGATACAGAGCTTTTGGTTCATACACAAAATATTCAGGAATTTGTCATGGCACTGGATGGAACACCATACGAAACGCTTTTTCACAGAATGCAGAATAATGAGACGATGGATTACGGAGACTGGATGTTCCAGCTGGATATCTACTATTATAAAACTGCGTGGCGTTTAAAAGACAGGATCAAAGATGTGAGAGCAAAGCAGATCCTGACACAGATTTTAGGAACCGAGATTGACTGGCTGAATATGATGTGGATTTACAGAGGGCGACAGTTCTTTCGAATGAAAGTGGCAGATATGCAGGCGAATACGATCCCTATTTATTACAGGATCAGAAGGGAAACGGTTCAGAGGCTGACAGAAACAGCAACGGATGAAGAGTTTCTGGACATTGTTCGGAAGACTGCCTATGTTACAGAGAAAGATGCGATTCTCCGGATGAACGACGAGATCACATTCCAGAAGGTAATGGACAGGACTTACGGGAAGCTGGTAAAGAAATATCCGCAGTCCATTGCACCGGTTTTGAAGTATCTGTACGATAAAGAACATGAGATCGATCTGCTGACGATGATCCTGGAGGGGGTTCGTTATCAGATCCCATCGAGGGAGATCTGGGAGATGATCTTGCCGGCATAGATAAAAAATAACTGATCAGGAGGGAACAGGTGTGGTAGAAAAAATGAAGTTACTGCACATTACCGGACCGAAAAATGACATTGACCGTGTAATGGGCAAGTATCTTTGCAAATATGATATTCATTTTGAAAATGCCATTTCCAGCTTAAGTACGTTGACGAATGTCAGACCGTTTGTAGAAACGAATGTATACAAAGATGCATACACGAAGGCAAAGATGCTCTGGGAGTATACAAAAGAAGAAAATCTGCCCGAAGTAGAGCATGCAAAGCCAAAGGAAGCAGAAGCAATTGTTGATGCGACGTACATGCTGGTGGAAGAAATTTTAAAAAAGCAGGAAACATTAAGGCAGGAACGTTTGCAGATACAGCAGCTGATGAAACAGATCGAACCGTTCCGGAAGCTGGATTATGAATTTAAGAAGATTTTAGAGTTCCATTTTATTGATTTCCGATTTGGAAGGATATCCAGGGATTATTATCAGAAACTGGAAAAATATTTTCATGATACAGATTATGCGCTTTTCTATGAGTGCCAGAGTGATGCAGATTATGTCTGGGGCGCATATTTTGTTCCAAAGACATATGTAGTGGAAGTGGATGCTGTATGTCTGTCCTTCCATTTTGAAAGGGTCTATGTACCGGATTCTTTTGAGGGAACGCCGGATTCTGCATATCTGGAAGCACAGGAAGCATTGAGGGAGAAGGAAGCAGAGACACAAAAACTGGAGAATTGCCTGCAGGAGACATTGTCAAATCACAAAAGAGAACTGCAAAGAGCTTACCTGACACTGAAGGCTTATTGCGATCATTTTGATGTCCGAAAGCTTGCTGTGTGTACAAATCCGAAAGAAGACGGAAGTGAGTATTATATTTTATACGGATGGATGTCAAAAAAGGATGCAGAAAAATTTGAAAAAGAGATCGCATCGGATGAGAAAGTTCATGTGATAGAAGAAGATGTAGATGCAAAATTAACGGCGGCTCCACCAACAAAGCTTAACAATCCAAAAATTTTCAAGCCATTTGAAATGTTTGTGGAGATGTATGGACTTCCGGCTTATAACGAGATGGATCCGACGATTTTCATTGCACTGACATATACACTGATGTTTGGAATTATGTTTGGTGATGTAGGACAGGGATTCGTTCTTCTGATCGGAGGCTTCCTGCTATATAAAAAGAAACATATGAATCTGGCAGCCATTATCTCATTGGCAGGTGTATGGTCAACCTTTTTTGGCTTTATGTACGGAAGCGTATTTGGTTTTGAAGACAGGCTGGCGCCGGTGTGGATGCGTCCAATGGATAATATTATGACAACACTGATGCTTGCAGTCGGGTTTGGAATGGTATTGATCCTGATCGCAATGATCTTAAATATTATAAATGCGATCCGTGCAAAAGAGCTTGGAACTGTTTTGTTTAGTCAGAGCGGTCTGGCAGGTATCATCTGTTATGGAACAGCGGTAGTGTGTATCGTATTGTACGTGACAGGACATCCGATCCCGGCAACCGGTATTCTTGCAGCGGCAGTCGGAATTCCTTTGATCGCGATTATGTTCAAAGAACCACTGTCGAATCTGGTAGAAAAGAAATCAAAGATACTTCCGGACGGCAGCATTGGAATGTACATTGTAGAGGCACTTGTGGAGCTGTTTGACGTTGTTTTAAGTTATGCAACAAACAGTATTTCTTTTGTCCGTGTCGGCGCATTTGCGCTAAGCCATGCCGGAATGATGGGAGTTGTGCTTACACTTGCAGGCTATGAGAGTGGTTCACCGAACTGGATGGTAGTTGTGCTTGGAAATATCGTAGTGACAGCATTAGAGGGGTTAGTTGTAGGGATCCAGGTACTCCGACTGGAATATTATGAAATGTTCAGCCGGTTTTATAAGGGATCCGGAAAACCATTCAAAGCATATTTCAAGAGAGAAAAACAGGAGGGTTAAAAAATGATGACAAAGGTGATTTTAGTAGCAATTTTAGTATTTAGTATGGGAGTGCCGGGTATTGGTTATGTGGTTGGCAAGAAAAAAGCAGGATGTACAAAAGCGTCTCTTGCAGCAGGAATCCTGTTGTTCTTTGGTACCGTTGTAGTGGCTGATATGATGCTGTTTTCAGGCGATATTTATGCGGCTGAGGCGACTGCAACAGCAGTTTCTTCTGTTGATGGATGGAAATATCTTGCAGCAGCATTGTCAACCGGGCTTTCCTGTATTGGAGCCGGTGTGGCAGTTGCAAGTGCAGCAAGTGCGGCAATCGGAGCATTAAGTGAGGATGCCAGCATTATGGGTAAGGCACTGATTTTCGTTGCCCTTGCAGAATCCATTGCATTATACGGACTTCTGATCTCCTTCTCTATCCTCGGATAAGGAAAGGGGGCAGCATGCCATGAAGATGTTTTTGATCAGTGATAACGTAGATACTTACACAGGCATGCGCCTTGCAGGTGTCGAAGGCGTAGTGGTCCATGAAGAATGGGAATTAAAAGAGCAATTAGAGAAGGTTGTGGCTGATAAAGAGATCGGGATTGTTCTTCTGACAGAGAAGTTTGGAAGGGATTTCCCGGAATTAGTTACCGATGCAAAGATGAACAACCGGACGCCATTGTTTGTGGAAATCCCGGACCGCCATGGTACCGGGCGAAGCAAAAATTTTATTACAGATTATGTAAACCAGGCAATCGGACTGAAGCTGTAAAGGGAGTAATCTATGGAAATTAAAGAAAAGCTGGAATTATTCAACGAAGCTGTGCTGGAGATAGCGAGTGCACAGAGTGAAGCAATTCTGGAAGAATATAAAAAAAGTTATCAGGAAAGCCTCGATGCATATGAAAAGAAAAAAATGCGCGAACAGGAGACAAGTGAGCGCATTGCGGAGGCGAAGATCCAAAAAGAATGGAACAGGAAAGTTTCAGAGCAGGCAATGCTTCAGAAGAAAAGATACCATGAAATAGCGGAGCAGAAGAAAAAAATTTTGTTTGCCGAAGCAGAAGAAAAGTTAAAAGAATATCAGAAAACAGAGGAATACAAAGAGTATCTGACGGAAAAGATCCTGGAGGCAAAGAAATTTGCAAGGAAAGAGCAGGTGATCATTTACCTGAATCCGACAGATGAAGAGTGGAAAATGGAGCTGGAACAGAAAACAGGCTGTGAGCTGACGATCAGTCATCTTGATTTTGAAGGAGGTATCCGTGCAGTTATCCGTTCAAAAAATGTATTGATCGATGAGTCATTTTCTACCCGGCTGGAACAGGTGAGAGAGGAATATTCTCTGTAGTGGGGCTTGTATTTATAAAAGTTCAGGGAAAGGCTTGAAACATGGGAACAGTAGGAAAAATTTATGGGATCAATGGTCCTGTTATTTCTTTAAAAGGAAATCTCGGATTTAAAATGTCTGAGATGGTTTATGTTGGAGAAAACAGACTGATCGGTGAAGTGATCGGTCTGACCAGGGAAAAAACAACGATTCAGGTGTATGAAGAGACGACAGGGCTCCATCCGGGAGAAGTGGTCGAAGGAGCAGGCAGTGCGATCTGTGTGACACTTGCACCAGGTATCATTCATAATATTTTTGACGGTATAGAAAGACCTTTGGAGACGATCGCCGAAGAGAACGGTGCTTTTATCCCAACCGGAGTCAGTGTGGATGCGCTTGACCGGGAGAAACGCTGGGAAGCTCATATGACAGTGAAAACAGGTGATTATGTGAGCAGTGGAAGTGTGATCGCAGAGGTTCCGGAGACAAAGTCAATTATCCATAAGGTTATGCTGCCGCCTGGAATGGAAGGACGGGTGGTACGGGTAGAACCGGACGGTGCTTATACGATCGATCAGGAGATTGCTGTGATCGAAGATGATAATGGAAAGCACATATCGCTTACGATGACGCAGAAATGGCCGATTCGTATCCCAAGACCGATCGGAAAGAGATATCCGGCAGACAGACCGCTTGTGACAGGACAGCGTATTTTAGATACACTTTTTCCAATTGCAAAAGGCGGAACAGCTGCGCTTCCGGGAGGGTTTGGAACCGGAAAAACAATGACGCAGCATCAGCTTGCAAAATGGTGTGATGCAGATGTGATCATTTATATCGGATGTGGGGAACGTGGAAATGAGATGACGAATGTACTCGAAGAATTTGGAGAACTGGTCGATCCAAAATCCGGAAATCTTCTGATGGAGCGTACCGTTCTCATCGCCAACACATCAAATATGCCTGTGGCTGCGAGAGAGGCGAGTATTTATACCGGTATCACACTGGCTGAATACTACCGTGATATGGGTTATCATGTTGCGATCATGGCCGATTCAACTTCCAGATGGGCAGAGGCATTACGGGAATTGTCAGGACGACTGGAAGAGATGCCGGCAGAGGAAGGATTCCCGGCTTATCTGGCATCAAGATTATCTGCTTTTTATGAGCGTGCAGGTTATGTGGAAAACTTAAACGGAACGGATGGAAGTGTTACGATCATTGGAGCGGTATCTCCGCAGGGAGGTGATTTTTCCGAACCGGTTACACAAAATACAAAACGTTTTGTGCGATGCTTCCTGGCATTGGATAAATCACTTGCCTATGCAAGGCATTATCCTGCGATCAACTGGCTGACAAGCTATTCGGAATATGTAAATGATCTTGCTCCTTGGTATAGCAGTAATGTTGGAGATAATTTCATCTATTGCAGAAACCAGATTTTGAATATTCTCACAACGGAAAACAGATTAAATGAGATTGTAAAGCTGATCGGAAGCGACGTGCTACCGGATGACCAGAAGCTCATCTTAGAGATCGCGCGTGTGATCCGGCTTGGATTTTTACAGCAGAATGCGTTCCATGCGGACGATACCTTTGTACCAATGGAAAAACAGCTAAAGATGATGGAAACGATCCTGTATCTTTATGAAAAATGCAAGATTTTGATTGAGATGAATATGCCGATGGCACTGCTTCGAGAGTCTGATGTTTTTGAAAAAATCATTGCAATCAAATACGATGTGCCAAATAAAAATCCGGAGAAGTTTGAAGATTACCGCAGGATGATCGATGAATTTTATCAGCACCTGATCGCGACCAATGCATAAAATGACCGGTATGAATGGAGAAGAATTATGTCGATTGAATATTTAGGATTAAGTGAGATCAACGGACCGCTGATCGTACTTGAGGGTGTGCAGGATGCTTTCTATGATGAGATCGTGGAATTTTCTGTAGACCCGGGTGACGGCGGACCACGTCAGAAAAAATTAGGACGTATTGTGGAGCTTTCGGAAGATAAGGCTGTGATCCAGGTTTTTGAGAGTACAGCAGAAATGTCTCTTTTAAATACGCATACAAAGCTGACCGGTCATCCAATGGAAATTGGATTATCAGAAGATATTCTTGGAAGAACTTTTAACGGAATCGGGGAACCGATCGATGGACTTGGTCCGATCCATGCAGAAGTTTTTAAGGATGTGAACGGACAGCCATTAAATCCGTGTACAAGAGAATACCCAAGAAATTATATCCGGACGGGAATTTCAGCAATTGACGGATTGACGACGTTGATCCGTGGACAAAAGCTGCCTATTTTTTCCGGAAACGGACTGCCGCATGACCAGCTGGCAGCACAGATCGTAGAGCAGGCAAGCTTAGGAGATGATTCAGATGAAGAATTTGCGATCGTGTTTGCAGCGATGGGTGTAAAATATGATGTGGCAGAATATTTTAAAAGAACGTTTGAAGAGTGCGGCGCGAGTGCGCATGTCGCCATGTTTTTAAATCTGTCAAATGATCCGGTAGTAGAACGTCTGATCACACCTAAGGTTGCACTTACGGCAGCAGAATATCTGGCATTTGAAAAAAATATGCATATCCTTGTTATTTTAACAGATATGACTTCTTTTGCTGAGGCAATGCGAGAGGTTTCTTCCCTGAAAGGGGAGATCCCAAGCCGAAAAGGATATCCGGGTTATCTGTACAGTGAGCTGGCAGCGCTTTATGAGCGTGCCGGAATTGTAAAAGGAGCTTCTGGTTCTGTTACGCAGATTCCGATTTTAACGATGCCAAATGATGATATCACACATCCGATCCCGGATCTTACAGGATACATTACAGAGGGACAGATCGTTCTGGAGCGTTCCCTGCATCAGAAAACGATTTATCCGCCGATCAATGTGCTGCCATCGTTGTCACGTCTGATGAAGGATGGTATTGGTGCAAAATACACAAGGGAAGATCATCAGGATGTGGCAAACCAGCTGTTCTCTTCTTATGCGAGAGTGGGAGAAGCGCGTGACCTTGCCAGTGTTATCGGAGAGGATGAGCTTTCACCGGTAGATAAAAAGTATCTGCAATTCGGGAATGCCTTCGAGAAGAAATTTGTCGGACAGGGGCAGAATGAGAACCGTTCCATTGAGGAGACATTAGATATTGGATGGAATCTGTTAAAGATCCTTCCAAGAGAAGAACTTGACCGTATTGATACGAAGATCCTCGACAAATATTATCCGGTGCTGTAGAAGCGGAGGCTTCCACGATTCAAGAGTCTTATCTCCATTGCACAAAAGAGAAACTTGCAATATTATTTGCGCAATCTGACAGTAAATTTTCTATAGCTGATTTTTTTGTCGCAACATCAGCGGATGTGGGCGACAGATAAAAATGACAGAAAGGAGATGCGAGTATGGATCCGAATACATTTCCTACGAAAGGAAATCTGATCCTGGCGAAAAATTCCCTTGCATTATCGAAGCAGGGGTATGAGCTGATGGACAAAAAGAGAAATATCCTGATCCGGGAGCTGATGGATCTGATCGCTGAGGCAACGGATATTCAGGAGGAGATAGATACGACCTTTTCAGCTGCCTATCGTGCCCTGCAGAAGGCCAACCTGCAGATGGGAATCCATCAGGTAGAGCAGGTGAGCCTGTCTGTTCCGGTGGAGGATTCCATCCGGATCAAGAGGCGCAGTGTCATGGGAACAGAGATTCCAAAAGTAGTATACGAGAAAGAAAATCTGAAACCGGCCTATTCCTTTTACGGAACAAAGATGTCTCTAGATGAGGCCTGTGCGCAGTTCCAAAAGGTAAAAGAACTGACGATCCGGCTGGCAGAGATCGAGAACTCAGCTTATCGTCTGGCTTATAATATTAAAAAGACGCAGAAAAGAGCAAATGCTCTTCAGAACATTACAATCCCGAAATTTGAAAATCTGGCAAAAGAGATCCAGGAATACCTGGAAGAAAAAGAACGTGAGGATTTTACCAGATTAAAAGTGATAAAGAAAATGAAGGGATAAGAAGCGGAAGAACAGAGGCGCACCGGGTGATTCAAGGATGAATGTTACAGGGAATTCCAAAAGTCATGCGCGAGCGAAATAAAATCTTTGGCGGCCTCACTGGTATAAGCCCTTGCATTGCAGCAGGAGACCACTTCCCAGGTCGGATGCTCTGGAAGACAGTAATAGTTTATTTTCCGGTTGTCCGGATCAACGTAATATTCCGGGATAAGACCGCAGCAGAGGCCGGCTTCTATCATATTTAAAATAGTATAGGTACTTGCTGTTTCAAACAGGATATGTGGTTCATAGCCTGCATTCCGAAACAGCAGGTCTACTAAAATCCGGAGGGTTGACTGCTTGTACAGCAGGACAAAAGCTTCATTTTTCAGATGCTTTAAAGACATTGTTGGAAATTGAAACCGTCCGGGAGAGACAGTCTGTTTTGTGTACAGGGCTGTCTTTTTTTCTTCTTCAAATTGCATGGAAGCAGGGACTGCCAGATAGATCTCTTCCGTTTTCATTGGCGTATAGGAGAAGCCTGTTTTTTGTTGATAAGGAAGCAGCGTCAGAAAACCAACATCTAGAGAGTGCTCGCTGATGCGGGTTAATTGCTCTGCAACACTTAATTCTACAGGCTCAACGACAATCTGCGGATGCATGGCATGGAATTTTGGGTAAACGTTGGAAAACATGGAAGTACCACGGTTTGGGGTAAAGCCGATGGAAAGATTACCCTTTCGTTGATGCTCTAAGTCAAAAATCTGGTTATATGTATTCTGTTTAATATGCATGATCTCTTTTGCAGCAGCAATATAAATCTTGCCGGCTTCGGTTGGACGCCAGTCGGTTCTGGAACGGTGGAACAGCTCTGTTCCCAACTCTTTTTCTAATTTCAGCAGCTGCTGATTTAACGCAGACTGGGAAATATAGAGCTTTTCAGCAGCATGTGTGATGTTATTTTCTTCAGCAATTTTCAAAATATATTCAATCTGTTTTAAATCCATAGTGGTTTCTCCCTGACAGAACTCTAAGAAAAACTTAGAGAACTATAAATACTATGCGTTTTACTTATTATAAGAATTACTTTATAATAAAACCATCAGGAAATCAACCGGAAATTCAAAGAATTCCGGACATGTAAGAGAACGAAGGAGGACGACAATGGCGAAAAAAATCAGCCCTTTATTTGTTCGCATCAATGACATCGATAATGTAGCGATCGCTGTCAAAGACCTTCCTGCAGGCACAGAAGTTGCAGAAGGAATTGTGACAAATATGGAAATCCCACAGGCTCATAAGGTTGCTTTAGAGGACATTGGAGCAGGCGAAAAAGTGGTTCGTTATGGAGTAATCTTAGGATACGCAAAAGAACCGATCAAGCAGGGTGACTGGATCAACGAGTTTATGTTAGAATTACCGGCACCACCATCTGTAGATGAGATGGAGTATGGCAAAAATATCGTAACAGATCTGCCGGAACCACCTAGAAAAACATTTATGGGTTACCGCAATCCAAACGGCGGCTATGCAGGTACGAGAAATATTCTTGGAATCAGCACAACCGTACAGTGTGTAACAGGTGTATTAAATGTTGCAGTAAAGAGAATGAAAGAGGAATTACTTCCAAAATATCCAAATGTAGATGATATCGTTCCGATCAATCATGCATATGGATGTGGTGTTGCGATCAATGCACCGGAAGCAGTGATCCCGATCCGTGCATTACATAATCTTGCAAAGCATCCAAACTTTGGCGGTCAGTTAATGGTCGTTGGATTAGGATGTGAAAAATTAACGGTTGAAAAATTACTGGATGCAGAAGACATCACTCCTGAAAATGTCATTATTCTCCAGGAACAGGCCGGATTTGATGCAATGATCGATGCATTAATGAAAATGGCAGACAAAAAGCTTGCTATTTTAAATGAAAGAAAGAGAGAAGAGTTACCACTTTCTGAGCTCTGTATCGGTATGCAGTGCGGCGGTAGTGATGCGTTCTCCGGTGTGACAGCGAATCCTTCAGCAGGATATGCAGCAGATATGCTTGTAAAGGGTGGCGCAACGGTTATGTTCTCTGAAGTTACAGAGGTACGTGATGGCGTTCATTACATTGCAGAGCGTTGTGTAGACAAAGAAGTCTGTGACAAGCTGTCCAGAGAAATGAAATGGTATGATCATTACCTTGAAGAGGGTGAAGTAGACAGAAGTGCGAACCCGACTCCTGGTAATAAAAAAGGCGGACTTTGCAACATCGTTGAAAAAGCAATGGGATCTATTGCAAAATCCGGTACTTCACCGATCGTTGAAGTATTATCACCAGCAGAAAAACCAAGCAAGCATGGTCTGATCTATGCAGCAACTCCAGCCAGTGATATCGTATGTGGACCTTGCCAGTTAGCAAGTGGTATCACATTACAGGTATTCATGACCGGACGTGGAACACCTTATGGTCTTGCAACAGCTCCTGTTATCAAAGTCTGTTCAAGAAATGAGATGAAACAGATGTGGGGAGACCTGATCGATATCAACGCAGGTCCGATCGCAACAGGTGACGCAACCATTCAGGATATCGGAACACAGTTATTCAATAAGATCCTTGCAGTAGCAAGCGGAGAAGATCAGGCAGCTACAGAGAAATACAAACTCTATAATGATTTCTGCATCTTTAACCCGGCACCTATTACCTAAAAGAAAAAAATAGCAGATTCCCTTCTTTTCCGTTATAATAAGGAGAAGAAGGGAGTTTTTTTATGCCAAAAATTCATTACAAATCTTTACCGGAAAAAACAGCAGATGTGATCTCAGACCTTATTTACCAGAAAAATTATATGCCTGGTACGAAGCTGCCAAATGAGATAGAGCTTGCACAGGAGCTTGAAGTAAGCCGGAATACAGTCAGGGAGGCAATCCGGCTGTTGACAGAGCGCGGTGTGTTAGAAGTGCGCAGAGGTTCAGGCACCTTTGTATCTGCAAAAATCAGGCTGACAGAGGATCCGCTTGGATTATCCTTAATCTGTGATAAGAAAAAACTGGCATGGGATCTGATGGAGATCCGTCTTATGATCGAACCGCGGATGGCGTCCATGGCAGCCGAGCATGCAACTGCGGCTGAGATTGGGAAATTAAAGGATACCTGCCGAAGATTAGAAGAAGCAGTACAGAAAGGGAATCATTATTATGAAGCAGATATGGAATTTCATACGATGGTTGCCGGTTGCAGCAGAAATCTGGTAGTTCATAATATTATCCCTGCGATCAACCAGACGATCCTTTTACAGGAAAATATTTTTTCAGAACCAATGAAACAGAAAACAGTAGATTATCATTGGCGTATTTGCCGTGCCATTGAAAAACACCAGTGCAATGAGGCGTATCAGGCAATGCTGGCACACCTTGTTACGAGCAGGGAACGTCTTTTTGACATTAAATAAGAGATAAGGAACGGTGCTGTTGTCTTATAAGATTCGGGTGTCAAAAGCTCTGCACCTTAGTTTAGAATGTCAAATTGCACAAAAA
>CAKRLC010000013.1 GCA_934358955.1 uncultured Roseburia sp.
AAAATGACAGGCCGGAAATGTAAAATACTTTGACAGAGACTTCATCAAACCGTATAATAGACAAAGACAAGTGAAGCCGGCAGAATGAAACCGGCTTTTCCGTGTGGATAAATAAGAAATGAAAATGGAGGAAAACTCATGGCATTAAGCAAGAAACCGGTAAACGGAATGAAAGATATTTTACCAGAGGAAATGCAGATTCGTGATTATGTGCAGCAGGTGATCAAGGAGACATACAGAAGCTTTGGATTTACACCGATCGAGACACCTTGTATGGAGAATATTGCAAACTTAAGCAATAAACAGGGCGGAGAGAATGAAAAGCTGATCTTCAAGGTAATGAAGCGTGGAGAGAAGTTAAAGATCGCTGAGGCAAAGGAAGAAGCAGATCTGGTTGATTTTGGTATGCGTTATGACCTGACAGTACCGCTGGTACGTTATTATTCCAATAATGCAAACGACCTTCCATCCCCATTCAAGGCATTACAGATGGGAAGTGTATGGCGTGCAGACAGACCACAGCGCGGACGTTATCGCCAGTTTATGCAGTGTGATATTGATATTATCGGAGAGCCAAGTAACCTTGCAGAGATCGAACTGATCCTTGCAACAACAACAACGATCGGCAAGCTTGGATTCAAAAATTTTGAGATCCGTATCAATGAAAGACGTATCTTAAAGGCGATGGCAGCTTACAGTGGTTTCGCAGAGGAAGATTACGATACCGTATTCATTATTCTTGATAAAATGGATAAGATCGGTCTTGACGGCGTGGCAGAAGAGCTTGCGAAGGAAGGATATGCACAGGAATCCATCGACAAATATCTTGGTCTTTTCAAAGGAGTAGAAGAGGCAGGAAACGGTATCGAGGGAATTCGCTATATTGCAAAGACATTGGAAGGCTTTTTGGAAGAAGATGTAGAACAGAATTTACTGGAGATCATAAGCAGTGTGGATGCTGCAAAACAGGCAGAGTTCAAGCTTGTTTTTGATCCGACACTTGTTCGTGGAATGAGCTACTATACAGGAACTATTTTCGAGATCGCTATGCCTGAGCTTGGCGCAGCATGCGGCGGTGGCGGACGTTACGATAAGATGGTTGGTAAATTTACCGGACAGGACGTACCGGCATGTGGATTTTCCATTGGCTTTGAGCGAATCGTTCTTTTATTAATGGAGAGCGGATTTACAGTTCCGATGCAGCGTCCAAAGGTTGCCTATCTGATCGAGAAGGGGTATCCGGCAGACAAATTAGTGGAAGTGATCGCAAAGGCACAGGAGGAACGTCAGGCAGGCAAGCAGGTACTGGTTGTCCGCATGAATAAGAATAAGAAGTTCCAGAAAGAAAAGCTTACAGCAGAAGGATATAAGGATATTGTGGAATTCTTTAACCGTTAATCTGTTTTGGGAGTGCAAAGCGGCTTTACATGCACAGGAAGACTGGAAAACAGCAAGAAAAAGCGTTGAAATATCATGCTTTATGGTGTAAGATTAAAAAAGTGCCCGTGTGCCGCAAGCACAGGGACAGATATGAAAATATATTTATGAATGACATAAAGGGAGTTGAGAAAATGATTCAGTCAAGAACTCATAATTGTAATGAATTACGTCTTTCCGATGCCGGCAAAAACGTAACAATCGTCGGATGGTATGAGAATATCCGTAAAGTAAGTAAAAATCTTGGATTCCTGATCCTTCGTGACTTTTATGGCACAACACAGGTTGTGATCGAGACCGAAGAGATGATGCAGGTGATTGACAGTGTGAATAAGGAATCTACTATTTCTGTTACAGGAGTAGTAAGAGAGCGTTCCAGCAAGAACAACGATCTTCCAACAGGTGAGATCGAAGTAGTTCCGGAAAAGATCGAGATTTTAGGAAAATGTATTTACAATGCACTTCCATTTGAAATCAATCAGTCCAAGGATGCAGATGAGAATACAAGATTAAAATATCGTTATTTAGATCTTCGTAATCCGGCTGTAAAGAGCAATATCGTATTAAGAAGTAAGATCGTTGCAGAGCTCCGTCAGAAAATGAACTCTTTGGATTTCATGGAGATCACAACACCGATCCTTACCTGTTCTTCACCGGAAGGAGCAAGAGATTACCTTGTTCCTGCAAGAAATCATCCAGGAAAGTTCTATGCGCTTCCACAGGCACCACAGCAGTTTAAACAGATCCTGATGGCATCCGGAATTGACCGCTATTTCCAGATTGCACCTTGTTTCCGTGATGAGGATGCGAGAGCAGACCGTTCTCCAGGAGAATTTTATCAGTTAGATATGGAGATGGCATTTGCTTCACAGGAAGATGTATTCTCCGTTGTAGAAGAAGTACTGCCACCTGTATTTGAAAAATATGGTGTATACAAGACTGCTTCCAAAGCACCTTTTGTACGTATTCCATATTTAGAGTCTATGGACAAATACGGAAGTGACAAGCCGGATCTTCGTATTGATCTTGTATTACAGGATGCAACAGAGGTAATGGCAGACTGTGGATTTGGACCTTTTGAGGGACAGACTGTAAAAGCAATCGTTGTAGATGGCTTTACTGCAACAAGAAAAGTGATCGATGCAATCTGTGCAGAGGTAGAAGTTCAGACTGCAAATAAAGCATTCTGGTTCAAATTAGATGAAAAAGGCGAGCTTGTCGGAGGAATTTCCAAGTTCTTACAGGACAGAAAAGAGGCAGTGATCGCAGCACTTGGATTAAAACCAGGTGATTTTGTCGGATTAACAGCAGGAAAGAAATTAGCAGCACAGAAAACAGCTGGTGTTCTCCGTAAGCTTCTTGGCGCAGCCAGTGAAAAGCATATGAAGAAGGATTGCTATGAATTCTGCTGGATCGTTGATTTCCCAATGTATGAGATCGGTGAAGAATCCGGAGAATTAGAGTTCTGCCACAATCCATTCTCTATGCCTCAGGGCGGAATGGAAGCGTTAAACAATCAGGATCCGTTAGATATTCTCGCATACCAGTATGACCTTGTATGTAACGGTGTGGAATTATCTTCCGGTGCAGTGCGTAACCATGATCCTGAAATTATGATCAAAGCATTTGAGTTAGTAGGACTCGGTGAAGATGATGTAAAAGCCAAATTCCCGGCTATGTACAACGCATTCTGCTATGGAGCACCACCACACGCTGGTATCGCTCCTGGTGTAGACCGTATGATCATGCTCATCTGTGGAGAGGAAAGCATCCGTGAGATCATTCCATTCCCAATGAATAAGAATGCAATGGATATCATGATGGGAGCACCGGCAACCGTAGATCAGAAACAGTTAGATGATGTGCACATTGCCATCAATCTTCCAAAAGAGGATTAAAAAATATGCGTGTAGGAATGGGATATGATGTTCATAAACTGGTAGAAGGACGGGATCTGATCATCGGAGGTGTGAAGATTCCGCATACATTAGGGTTGCTTGGACATTCTGATGCAGATGTTCTTTTACATGCGATCATGGATGCACTGCTTGGTGCTGCCGCATTAGGTGATATCGGGAAACATTTTCCGGATACAGATCCGAAGTATAAAGGTATTTCAAGTATCCGTCTGTTAGAGCATGTTGCCGGACTGATCGCAGAAAAAGGCTATATTGTAGAGAATATCGATGCTACGATCATTGCCCAGAAGCCGAAGATGCGTCCTTACATCGAAGAGATGGAGAAGAATATCGCAGCTGCACTTCAGATTGATGTAAGCCAGGTGAATGTAAAAGCAACAACTGAGGAGGGACTTGGTTTTACCGGAACAGAACAGGGAATTTCTTCCCAGGCGATCTGTGCCCTGACGACCATTTATGAAAACAGCATGATGGTTGCAGATTCCCAGGCTGGCTGCGCAGGATGCGGCAGGTGTCCGAATACGGAAGGAACAGAAAATAAAATTTCTTGACAAAAGAAAAAAATGTGCATAAACTATATTAGAAATAAACAAGATTGATAAAGGCGATGAACGGAAAGAGTAGTAAGCCGAAAATGCAAAGAGAGGAACTGTCAGCGGCTGGAAGCAGTTCTGCAGGGAAGGTATACGAAGTGCATCCGCAAGCCGGTCAGAGGAAAAGATTAGTATTCTGACCCGTGTTACACATGTTACGTGTATTGAGTGAAAATCATAGTTGCTGTACTACCGGCCAAGAAAGTGATCCGGGCAGGGCAGTAACAGATCTTTTGATTTTTAATAGAGTGGAACCGCGGATAATTTCGTCTCTTGCAGATGGAATTGTCCGCGTTTTTTATTAGGACAGCGATGTTGGTGTTAAGAATAAACATATCAGGAAAGAGGGAAAACAATGGGAATCATTGAACGTGTCAAAGAAGAGTTTCAGGTGATAAAAGAACGGGATCCGGCATTAAAATCACCGATGGAAGTTTTGCTTTATCCGAGCTTTCGTGTTATGCTTACTTATAGGCGTGCACATAAATTATATTTGAAGGGACATTTTTTCTGGGCCAGATTTCTGTCGCAGAGAGCTGCAAGGAAAACAGGTATTGAGATCCATCCGGGAGCAACGATCGGAAAAGGATTTTTTATCGATCACGGAAGCGGTGTGATCATTGGAGAGACCGCGATCGTCGGGGATAATGTCACGTTGTATCAGGGCGTAACGCTTGGAGGTACCGGAAAAGAGACAGGTAAGAGACATCCAACGATCGGAGATAATGTCATGATCAGTGCCGGCGCAAAGATCATCGGTTCCTTTACCGTCGGGGAGAATTCCAAGATTGGTGCAGGAAGCGTTGTAATTGAGGAAGTACCACCGAACTGTACCGTTGTCGGTGTACCTGGCAGAATTGTAAAACGTGATAATGTCAAGATCCCGAGAAGTGATATGGACCAGTGCCATCTGCCGGATCCGGTCAAAGAAGATATCAATGTGCTTCAGCGTGAAAATGCAGAGCTTGTGAACCGTGTGATCGATCTTGAAAGACAGCTTCGTGAGATCAATAAAAGGGATAATAGATAACAGGCCGGTGAAAATTCAGATAAAAAATAGTATTTCTATAAGAAATGGAGAGGGTACCAATGGAAAATAATTTTAAATTTTATAATACGCTTACGAAAAAGATTGAAACAGTCATTCCGCATGAGGATGGAAAAATTGCAATGTATACATGCGGACCGACTGTATATCATTATGCGCATATCGGAAATTTAAGAAGTTATATTATGGAAGATGTTTTGGAGAAAGCACTCCGTTATGTCGGATATGATGTAAAACGTGTTATGAACATTACAGACGTAGGACATCTTTCTTCCGATGCAGATACCGGAGAAGATAAGATGTTAAAAGGCGCGCAGCGTGAACACAAGACGGTTATGGAGATTGCCAAGTTCTATACAGATGCGTTCTTTGATGACTGCAAAAAGTTAAATATCAAGACACCGGATGTTGTAGAACCTGCAACGAACTGTATCCCGGAATTTATCAAAATGATCGAGGGACTGTTAGAGAAAGGTTATGCATATCTTGCAGGAGGAAATGTCTACTTTGATACTTCCAAGCTGGAAAATTACCATGTTTTCTCCACACAGACAGAATTGGATACAATGGTTGGTGTCCGTGATGATGTAGAAGAGGACACCAATAAGAAAAATAAGAACGATTTCGTTCTCTGGTTTACAAAATCCAAATTTGAAGATCAGGCATTAAAATGGGACAGCCCTTGGGGTGTCGGATATCCGGGATGGCACATTGAATGCTCCTGCATCAGTATCAAGCATCTTGGGGAATATATGGATATCCATTGCGGTGGCGTGGACAATATTTTCCCACATCACACAAATGAGATCGCACAGTCTGAGAGCTATCTGGGACACAAATGGTGCAATTACTGGTTCCATGTACAGCACTTAAATGATAAATCCGGTAAAATGAGTAAATCCAAAGGGGATTTCCTGACAGTTTCCTTATTACAGGAAAAAGGTTATGATCCGATTGTTTACCGTATGTTCTGCTTACAGTCACACTATAGAAAACCACTGGAGTTTTCTTATGAGATCATGGACAATACAGCAGCTGCATACAATAAGCTGATCAAGCGTATTGCCGGTCTGAACAAAGAAGGTGAGATCGACCAGAAGGCATTTGATGAGTACAAAGCAAAATTTACGGATGCAATCTCGAATGACCTGAATACATCTATGGCACTTACGGTTGTTTATGATCTGTTAAAGGCAGATACCAATGATGTAACCAAGTATGAATTGATCAAAGACTTCGACCGGGTTCTTTCTTTAAATCTTGCAGACGCAAAGAGCACTGAGACAACAGAAGGTGTGGATGAAGAGCTGGAAGCTTATGTTCTGGCGAAGATCGAAGAACGTAAAGAAGCAAAGAAAGCAAAGGATTTTGCAACAGCAGATGCAATCCGTGACGAACTTCTTGCAAAAGGCATTGTGATCAAAGATACGCGGGAAGGTGTTATCTGGCACAAAGCGTAAGCAGACAAAGAAAAACGTAACGAAAATGTTACACCGTACAGAGAAATCAGAAGATGACAGAAAGGCGTAGTTATCAGTATGGAAAAGGGAATCGATTCCTATATCAAAGAGCAGTTTCATATTCCGGAGGTGGATATCAGAACCTATTCTCCGTTGACATTAGCCTATATCGGGGATGGAATTTATGATCTTGTCATCCGTTCGATCGTCGTCGGAAAGGGCAATACAAGGGCAAGTGAACTGCATAAGCGTACCAGCCAGATCGTAAAGGCGCATACGCAGGCAGAAATGATGGAGATATTGCTTCCTCTTCTTACCGAAGAGGAGGAGCATGTATATCGCAGAGGAAGAAATGCAAAGTCTTTTACGATGGCAAAAAATGCGACAATGTCTGACTACAGGAAAGCGACCGGCTTCGAGGCACTGATGGGCTATCTGTATCTGCAGGATCAGTTTGAACGTCTGGTAGAGCTAGTACGGGTTGGGGCAGACGGGCTGAATTTGAAGTTGTAGTTTAGCGGCGTAAAATAAAAGAACAGTAGAAAGGAAACGGATTCTGCAAAAAAACAGAGTTCGCAGAAATTTGCATGGGATACGAAGAGCAGAAAATAGAAGGACGTAATGCTGTATTAGAAGCGCTGCGTTCCGGAAAAACAATTGACAAGCTGTTTGTTCTTGACGGATGTCAGGATGGACCGGTCAGAACGATCGTCAGAGAGGCAAGAAAACACGATACCATTATTAATTTTGTGGAAAAAGAGCGATTGGATCAGCTGTCTGAAACAAAAAAACACCAGGGTGTGATCGCAGTGGCAGCAGCCTATGAATACGCAGAGGTAGAGGATATCTTAAAGCTTGCGGAAGAAAAAGGAGAACCACCTTTTGTATTTGTACTGGATAATATCGAAGATCCGCATAACCTTGGAGCAATCATCCGTACAGCAAATCTTGCAGGTGCGCATGGAGTGATCATTCCAAAACGCCGTGCAGTGGGACTGACCGCCACAGTTGCAAAAACATCAGCAGGAGCGATCAATTACACACCGGTTGCAAAGGTGACGAACCTGACGGCTACGATCAAAGAGCTTAAGGAAAAAGGTTTGTGGTTTGTCTGTGCAGATATGGGCGGTACAGAAATGTACAAACTGAACTTAACCGGACCGATCGGGCTTGTGATCGGAAATGAAGGCGAAGGCGTGAGCAAGCTTGTAAAAGAAAATTGTGATTATATTGCGTCAATTCCAATGAAAGGGGATATTGATTCACTGAATGCATCCGTAGCAGCCGGAGTGCTTGCCTATGAGATTGTAAGACAGCGTTTGCAGTAATCCGTTTTTATTGTTACAGACAGGGGAAAACAGGTGGAACAGTATCAGAAACTCAGTGATGAAGCACTGATAAAGGAGCTGCGCAGGGGAGATACGGCGATCATGGATTATGTGCTCGATAAGTACAAGCCGTTAGTGCGCAAAAAGGCAAATGCAATGTATTTGATCGGCGGAGAAACAGACGATCTGATCCAGGAAGGGATGATCGGTCTGTTTAAGGCGATCCGTGATTACCGGGAGACAAAAGAGAGTTCTTTTTTTCATTTTGCTGAATTGTGCATCACCAGACAGATGTACAGTGCGGTGGAAGCTTCCAACCGGAAAAAGCATGCACCACTTAATTCCTATGTTTCTTTTTATTCAGAAACGATGGAGGAAGGAAAGACAGTTGCAGATCTTCTTGCGACAGGAGATTCAGATGACCCGGAACAGTTGCTGATCGAACAGGAAAATCTGGATCAGTTTTTGAAACAGATGCGGCAGAGTTTAAGCAAAATGGAACGTCAGGTGCTAGATGCGTATCTGTCAGGGGAAAATTATATTCAGATTGCAGAGGAAATGAATAAAAAACCGAAGTCCATCGACAATGCATTACAGCGGATTAAAAGCAAATTGTTAAAAGTGCACAAAAAATAAAGCGATATTTTGTGACATTTGTGAACACTTATGGGAGAGGATATGCTATTATAATTCTCGTAAAAACCCCCCAATACATTATATATAGTTTTTGCTATACCCCATAGTAAAAATACCTTCTCCTAAAAAGGCAGCCGTTCGACAGGCTGTTCTTTTTTTGCCAGGATACTGCATTTTGCAGCCGAAGTTATAAAATAAATGGTTGACAAAAGAGCAGGGATTTGATAAGATAATAAGCGTCGATTGCGCAAACAATTGAAGAGTGCTGATATGGCTCAGTCGGTAGAGCGTCGCCTTGGTAAGGCGGAGGTCACGGGTTCGATTCCCGTTATCAGCTTACAGAGAGAAACCCAGTAATTTCAAGAAACCTTGAATTTACTGGGATTTTTGTTATGCAATAAGATTCGAGTGTAAATAGGAAATCTTTATAAAATCTTTAGAAAATACAGAACTATTTTTTTAGATAGACAGGTTAAAGTATAATGTATCAGGTAAGGAGAGAAAACAAGAGTTATGGAACCGTTAAAAAATGATGAATTTAATGTTTTAGTTGTTGAGGATGACAAGGAGATCCGCAGTGGAATCGAGATTTTCCTGAAAAGCCAGGGATATCATGTATACAAGGCGGCAGATGGGATAGAAGGACTTGAGGTGATAGAGCATGTGAAAATACATTTGGCGATCGTAGACATTATGATGCCAAGGATGGATGGCGTGACAATGACAATGAAGCTGCGGGAACAGCATGACTTCCCTGTGATCATGCTTTCAGCAAAATCTGAAGAAACGGATAAGGTGATCGGTTTAAATATTGGGGCTGATGACTATGTGACGAAGCCGTTTACCCCGCTGGAGCTGATGGCGCGTGTGAATTCCCAGCTCAGACGCTATACGAGATTTTCAAATATGAATCAGGGACAGGAACAAAACAGTAAATGCTATGTGATCGGAGGGCTGGAACTGAATGAGGAAACCGTTGAGTTTTCTGTGGATGGTAATCCGGTCAGGCTGACGCCATTGGAATTTCGGATTCTGGCATTGCTCATGAAAAATGCAGGAAGGGTATTTTCGGCAGAGGAGATTTACGAAAGAGTCTGGAATGAAAGGGCGATCAATACCGATACGATCATGGTACATGTAAGAAATATCCGGGATAAGATTGAGATTAACCCGAGAGAACCAAAATATTTAAAGGTGGTGTGGGGCGTTGGATATAAGATTGAAAAACAGCCGTAAAATCAGAATAGGGATCATTGCAGCAGGACTTTTGCTGGCAGTTATTGTAAATATGTGCCTTTTTCCAGGAATGATCAGGGAAAAAGAGAAAAGAGCAGAAGATCTGCTTTCAACTGAGACAGCTGTGGATACTGAATACATAAAGAACCTTTATGATGGTGCGTATGTATTATACTCGGAGCTGACGATTGCGTCCGGAAAAGCGCAGTCGGAAAACAGGACAGATGCTTTTCTTGAAGCAGAGGCTGAAAGGACAGATGAGTATGATTATATTTCGGAATGGAAAGAGACATTTGAAAATTGTCGTTCTGAAATCGACTATTATGCAACGGATGGAACGAAAGAGGAAGTAAATACCAATCTTCCGTTAAAAGAAGTTTTAGCGGATGATTTCGATGCAGAAAAGGATGCAGATCAATGGAACGAATATGAGTCTTTGGTCGTTTTGAATTTTAAGGAAGATGGGATGCTGTCTGTAGATGTAAAAAAAGCAGATATCAATATGGCAGATGCACTGATCAAGGCTTTCCTTCAGGCAGACAGAAATAATGAGATCCGTGTTTATGCACAGGATGCAAATATAACATTCCAACCGGTAAAAAACTTCCAGGTAGTCTATGGAGTTCCATACCATACGATTATGACTGCATATGACAATTACTATGTCAGTGATTATCATCTGATCGCTGTCAGTGGAGGAGAGCTGGCATATGTTATCACAGCGTTCCTGATCGCAGTGTTTGCATGCTGCATGTGCAGCAGAAAAATATGGAAGTCCGATAAACTTCCAGATTATTTGCCAAAATTTCATGATATGGAGCTTGGAATTGCAGGAGTAGTCGTTGCAGTGGCTTTAAGTGACCTTTATATTAGTGAAATCTGCCAGTTTCCATATACAATCCATGGAATCACCAGTGATGATATCTGGAAAGTGCCGGAAACCGGAGTGGTGCTATACCTGATCTTTGCAGAAATTTTTCTGACAACGGTGATCTTATATCCGGTGTTTACAGAAGGTGTAAAGAACTATGTCAGAGAACACAGCTTCTTCTATCAGATTTTTCCGTGGATCCGGAAAAAATATGAGCAGTTTGTGGATGAAGTCAACCACATTGATTTTGGTAAAAAATCAACAAAAACGATTTTAAAGATCGTGATTGTGAATTTTTTAGTGCTCGCAGTCTGCGCCTGCATGTGGATGTTCGGCATCGCAGTGCTGATCCTTTATTCGATCGGACTGTTTTATTTACTGAAACGATACTATGATAAGGCGGCAAAAGACTATAATGTACTGATGAAAGCAATGAGCCGTATTGCAAATGGTGAGTTAGATACGGAGATCAAGGAGGATATCGGTGTTTTTGAACCATTTAAAGCAGAATTGACCCAGATCCAGAGCGGCTTTAAAAATGCGGTAAATGAAGAAGTGAAAAGCCAGAGAATGAAGGCTGAGCTGATCACAAACGTTTCCCATGATTTAAAAACGCCGCTTACAGCGATCACAACGTATGTGGAGCTTTTGAAAAAAGAAGACCTGACAGATGAAGAACGAAAGGAATATATTGCTACATTAGAGAAAAAGTCAAAACGGTTAAAGGTTCTGATCGAGGATCTGTTTGAAGTGAGCAAGGCTTCTACCAATAATATTGTTTTAAATCTCATGGATGTAGATGTGGTGAACCTGATGAAGCAGGTCAGTATTGAGCACGAGGAAAAGTTTGCCCAAAAAGGACTCACACTCCGTTGGGATGTACCGGATCAAAAAGTAGTGCTTAAGCTGGATAACCAGAAGACATATCGTATTTTTGAAAATTTATTTGTGAATATTGAAAAATATGCAATGGAAGGAAGCCGTGTATACATCAGCGCAGAGAAAATCGCAGATGGAGTGGTGATCATGCTGCGGAATATGTCAGCTGTGGAACTAAAGGTTGCAGGGGACGAGCTTACGGAACGGTTTGTAAGAGGGGATGCATCACGCAATACGGAAGGATCCGGGCTTGGTCTTGCAATTGCACGGAGTTTTACGGAGGCACAAAACGGAACATTCCATATTTCGGTAGACGGTGATCTCTTTAAAGTTGTCATTTCATGGAAAAATGTGGTATACTGAGCAATATGACAGGAGGGATATCGATATGGAAACAATGGACGATTTTAAAGACGAACTGGAAGCATCATTTCGCCAGATCAAAGAGGGCGATATTATTACAGGCACTGTGATCGCAGTCAGTGAGGAAGAGATCACTCTCGATTTAAAATATTATGCACAGGGAATCATCAAGGTTGAAGATTTCAGTAATGATCCGGATTTTGCTGTATTAGAGCAGATCCACGTTGGAGATGAGATCGAGGCGACAGTTGTCAGCACAGACGATGGACAGGGAAATATAGTTCTTTCCAGAAAAGAAGCAAATGACACGCTTGCATGGGAAAAGTTACATCAGATGTTTGAGGATGGAACGGTTGTAAAGACACGCATTAAGGAAAGTGTTCCAAGTGGTGTAGTTGCATATGTGGAAGGAATCCGGGCATTTATCCCGGCATCCCAGCTTGCACTGGATTATGTGGAAAACACAGATGAATGGGTTGGAAAAGAAGTGGAAGCCAAGGTGATCACGGTAGATCCGGAGAAAGAACGCCTTGTATTATCTGCAAAACAGGTTGCAAAAGAAGCTGCAATCGAGGAACGGAATCATAAGATTTCCATGATCGTACCGGGTACTGTGATGGAAGGAACCGTAGAAACACTTATGCCATACGGAGCGTTTATTAATCTTGGAAATGGTTTGAGCGGCCTAGTCCATATTTCACAGATCTGTGAGCGTCGTATCAAGAAGCCTTCTGAGGTATTAAAGGAAGGACAGAAAGTAAAAGCAAAAGTATTGAATACGAATGATAATAAGATCAGTCTTTCCATGAAAGCATTAGAGGAAGAGATGGTCGATACGGAGCCGGTAGAAGAAATCGAGCAGTATACATCCAGCGAGAGCATTGGTTCGAGTCTTGGAGCATTGCTTGCAGGAATTAAACTTGATTAAGAATATAAGAAAGAGAGCTGTCAGGATGGACAGCTCTCTCTTTTTGCCATGTAATAAGGGAGTGACATTTTTAACGGAAGTGTATGTCCGTGATTAATGCGGTCGATTAAAATCTTGGCAGTCATTTTTCCCATTTCCTCGATCGGAATATGCATGGTCGTAAGCATAGGTGAGACATACTGTGCAATCTCGACGTCGTCCATACTGATAACGGCGATATCATTCGGAATCTGGTAGCCGGATTCTTTGATGGCACGGATCGCACCGATCGCAGTGATGTCATTCATGCAGAAAAAGGCGGTGACATCGGAAGAACGGTCCAGGATCCGTTTGGCACCCTGGTAGCCACCCTCTGAGGAACCGGACACATTCGTTATGATATCCTTGTTAAAAGGGATCTGGTGTTCTTTTAACGTATTGCAATAAGCAAGATAACGGATCTCATTTTTTGTTTCACCGATATAGCCGATCTTTGTATGGCCAAGAGAGATCAGATGCCGCACAGCATCGGATGCGATCGCATTCCCATCGCAGATGACCTGGTCATAGTCGGCATCAAGAGGGTTCAAACCGGTATAAATGATTTTTCGGAAATGCTCTTTCATGAACTTTAAAGTTTCCTTGTCACAGCGCCCTAAGATCGCAGCACCATCCACTTCGTTATGAAGAATCTGGTTTTGCGTAGCAGGGTTATGGATATCAAAAGAGGAAAAAGAGTACTTGACAATATAGCCTTCTTTTAAGGCTTCCTGCTCAATACTACGGGTCAGTGCAGCGAAGAATGCATCATTTTGTGCATCCTGGGAACGTGCGTAAATGCAGGCGATCGAATGATGCTTTGTCTTTTCGATATTCTTTTGCTTAAGTGCCTGGGCAGAAGTGTTTGGAACGTAACCACCGGCTCTTGCAATTTTCCAGATGCGGTCCTGCATTTCTTTGCTTGCAGCATTGGAAGAATTCCCGTTTATGATTCTGGACACAGTTGAAATAGAGACACCGGCTTCTTTCGCTATTTCCTTTAAAGTCATAATGTTCACCATGCCTTTCTGATTTTGTGCATTGTATCAAATCTAATATGATTATAACACAGGTTACTCAAAATTTGCGTAAAATTATACGCAAACGTTTGTGAAAAAAACTGTACAGTGCATCGGGGATAATGATATAATAGGCATATGTGAAAATGATTTGACAGTACCTGTCAGAACAGGAGAAGGAGAATTATGATGAAAAAGAATATGACGTTAAGGAAAACGATACTTGCTGCTTTATTTATTGCAATCGGTCTGATCCTTCCATTTATTACAATGCAGATTCCTGCAATTGGTAAGATGCTTTGCCCGATGCACATTCCAGTTATGCTTTGCGGATATATCTGTGGATGGCCATATGGACTGATCGTCGGATTTATCACACCACTTTTACGAGGTACTTTATTTGGCATGCCGGCTATTTTCCCGAATGCAACCTGTATGGCATTTGAACTTGCGGCGTATGGTGTCGTAACCGGTTTATTATCTAAGAAGATGCATAAGGATATGAAGTCCCTGTATGTATCTTTGATTTGTGCAATGCTGATCGGACGTGTTGTATGGGGACTGGTATCTGCAGTGGTATATACGATGATGGGAGCCGGATTTACATGGAAGCTGTTTTTCATGGGTGGTTTTGTAAATGCGATCCCGGGAATCTTAATCCAGCTGATCTTGATCCCGGCACTGGTAAACCGTCTGTATGCAGCAGGAGTCGCAGACGCTGCCTGAGATTTATATAGAAAATAAACGGAAAGAGAAGGACAGAAATGGAACTGAAAGAACATTGCAGAGAACGATTTGAGCCGGCGGTACAGGCCATCAGGAAGGTGTTAGAAGAAAAGAAAACATCCGATAAGCCGATACTCGTGGCGATTGACGGACGATGCGGAAGCGGGAAAACAACACTGGGCAATTATCTGGCACAGGTATTTGACTGTAACTTGTTCCGCATGGATGATTTCTTTCCGCGCATGGAGCAGCGCACACCGGAACGTATGAAAGAAATCGGCGGAAATGTGGATTACGAACGGTTTAAAGAGACGGTGTTAGAACCGGTACAGAAGAAGGAGTCTGTCCGGTATCAGCCGTTTTGCTGCCAGAAATGGGGACTGGTGGATCCTTATGAAATCCCATATAAGAAGCTGAACGTGATCGAGGGCTCTTACAGTATGCATCCATACTTCGAAAATCCATACCAGCTGCGTATTTTTCTGAACATTTCACCGGAAGATCAGATGGACAACATCAGAAAAAGAAATGGATTGGAAAAAGCAGAAGAGTTCCGCACAAAATGGATTCCCAAAGAAGAAGCTTATTTCGAAAAGTTCCATGTGCAGGATGGCTGCATCGAGATTATGTGGAATCTGGCCAAGAACGAGTCCGTATAACAAAAAACTTCCTGGTACGAAATCATTCATAAAATAAGCCGGCAGTATACAAAAAATCCGGGATGGAAAAATAATTTAAAACATAATTTTCCATCCCGGATTTTTTGTATAGGTGCCGGCTTATTTATGAAAGCAGTGGCACAGGAAGTTTTTTTGTATCTTATTCTTCCAGTTCGATTTCCAAGTGGTAGGATTTCTTAGCGCCTGGCTCTAAGGTAAGGATGCCGCGTTTGTGCTCGAATACATTGTCATCCTGATGGAAGATTGCGGAACCGTTCCATGGCTCTAAGCATAAGAACGGCGCCTGTCCGCCTGCCGGTGTCCAGAATGCGATGGATTCAAAATCCGGATAATACATGGAAACACCTTTTCTTGTATTCCTGTTCAGAAAAGAAACGCGGTGTGAGTTTGTATGCTCAAAGAATACAGCGTCCTGGTCGAACATCGGAACAGACAGAGGCAGAATGTTGCCGTTGCCAGCCTGATGTACGGTTTTATCCAGGTTAAATTCCATGTTCTCTAAATCATATTCATAAGAAACAAAGGATTCTTCTTTCTCGAATTCAAGAACGCAGTCAGCAATTGTTTCCCCTTCATTTACCGGAAGCATAAAGCCTGGGTGGGCACCGATGTGATAATACATAACATCCGGATCGTGGTTTACGACTTCGTAATCCATAGAAAGAACCTTACCCTTTAAATGATAGGAAAGTGATAATTCAAAATGATATGGATAGCTCTTTAATGTTTCTTCATCAGCAATTAAAGTAAAGGTAACAGAATCTTCGGTCTGTGCGGTAACAGTAAATTCTGTGTCTTTACAGAAACCGTGTTTTACAAGCTGATGTACCGCTCCCTTTATGGAAGCTTCACCGTTGCGGAGATTTCCGATGGTAGGGAAAAGCAGTGGTGAAGAACGCATCCAGTAAGCTGGATCAGAATTCCAGACATATTCCTTTCCGGATGGATCCTGATAAGATTTAAGTTCTGCTCCCATTGTATTGACGAGAACCTGATAGCCGTCAGACTGTAATTTGATTTGCATAAATAAAAACCCCTTTCTATAAAAAATTATCTGAAAAAAATAAGAAAAATACTCTTTCATCTCATTATAAACATGAAATGACAAAAGAAAATAAATAAATTAAGCAAACGATTGCGTACGCGAAATTACTTGGTTTGAGGAAAATAAAATAAAAACACGGGCTTGACAGAGAAGTGTAAAAATGATAACTTCTTCTCACAGAACAAAGGCGTTTGATAATTTTTTTATCAGGCGCCCTTTTTTATGTAATTTTTATGTAATAGGAAATTCCTTGGAATTCCCTATTACATAAAAAGGCACTAACGTGCCAATGATGCGCACTCGCGCGAAGATGTAGGTTGTCGCAAGCGACCGCGCTCGGCGCGAGAATGTGCCAAGGCACATTCTTTATTAATCACCAAAAAAAGGATGAAAAAAGTTCATCCTTATCAAAACACACAAGTGGGAATATACTTGGAGACAAGAACAAGTTAGGGGAACGAAAGGAGACGTTTTCATGGATAAGAAAGGAAAATCACTTGCAGATAGAATTCCAAAAAAATTATGGTTATTGATTTCGTTTGCAGTGGCAATGTTATTATGGTATATGCTGTCGATTATTCCGGCAACCAGCAGGGCTTTCCCAAATGTGGTAGTTGTCTGCTCAAGCATTAAGACAATGATCGGACGAGGGGTATTATGGCAGGATATTTCCTCCAGTTTGATTTCAGTTGTATTGGGTTATGTACTTGGATTTGTAATCGCACTTCCAGTAGCAATCCTGATGGCCTGGTATAAACCGGTTCGTTTTATTGTTGAACCTTGGATCCAGTTCATCCGTAACATCCCACCACTTGCATATGTACCGTTGATCGTTATCGCAGCAGGTGTTGGTAGAAGACCACAGGTTATCGTTATTACAATCGCATGTTTCCTTACCATGTGTATTACAATCTATCAGGGTGTTATCAACGTAGATGAGACACTGATCAAAGCAGCCAGAGTTCTTGGTGCAACAGATAAAGATATCTTCATCAGAGTTATTGCTCCGGCAACTTTACCATTCATCTTAACAGCCGTAAGACTTGGTGCTTCTGTAGCATTAACAACACTGATCGCAGCAGAATCTACCGGCGCGGTAGCAGGACTTGGAATGAGAATCCGTTCTTTGAACAACAGCTTTGAATCAGCACCAATGCTTTTATACATTATTATCATTGGTATTCTTGGTATCACAATTGAAAAACTGATCAAATATCTTGAAAGGAGACTGACATCATGGCAGGAGAAGAGAGAAATTTAACAAATCACGATGACAGCAGACCTGTTCGTGTAAAGGTTGATAATGTAAAGAAAATTTACAACGGAAGAAATGGCGAGATGGTAGCTTTAAACGGAGTTACACTCGATATTCATGATAATGAATTTATTTGTGTCGTAGGACCATCCGGATGTGGTAAATCCACTCTGTTAAATATTATCGCAGGTTTATTAGAGCCAACAAGTGGTGCAGTTTACTGTGATGGAAAAGAAGTAAAAGGAACCGGAACAGACCGTGGTGTTGTATTCCAGCAGTATGCATTATTCCCATGGCTGACCGTAAAGAAAAATGTTATGTTTGCTCTTGAGATGCGTGGCATCAAAGGAAAAGAAGCAGAAGAGCAGGCTATGAAATATCTTCAGATGGTTCAGCTTGAAAAATTTGCAGACCATTATCCAAAGGAATTATCCGGTGGTATGAAACAGCGTGTGGCAATCGCCCGTGCATATGCAGCAGAACCGGAAGTACTGTTAATGGATGAGCCATTCGGAGCATTGGATGCCCAGACACGTACACAGTTACAGACAGAGCTGTTAGAGACATGGCAGAGAGAGAAGAAGACCTGTTTCTTCATTACACATGATGTAGAAGAAGCAATCATTCTTGCACAGACAGTTATTATCATGAGCGCCCGTCCAGGACGTATCAGAGATATTATTAAGATTGATATTCCTTATCCAAGAACACAGGAAACAAAGATGACCAAAGAATTCATGGATCTTAAGAATGAGATCTGGGGTCAGGTATATCAGGAATATCTGGAAGTAAGAAAATAAACCAGAAATAAATTAAATTTTCTGAAAAAAGGAACAAATAAAAGTGGTTATAGCCGGTAAAACGGATTATAATGATAACTAAGGGAATTGGGGGCAGTTCCAAAAACATCCAAATCAAGGAGGAAAAAACTATGAAAAAGAAAGTATTAAGCTTGTTAATGGCTGCAACAATGACAGCCGGACTGGTAGCAGGATGCGGAAGCAAAGCAGCAGAGACACCTGCAGCTGACAAAGAGACTACACCAGAGACAGAAGCGGTAGCAGAAACACCAGCAACAGAAGAGGCTGTAAAAGAGGACGTTGAGCCTGTAACATTAAATGTTGCTTATATGCCTAACTACGGAAGCTTATGGTCAATTGAGAACGCAATCGCTCAGGGATACTTTGATGAAGAAGGAATCACAGTAAACCTTACAGAGTTCCAGGATGGACCAACAATCATCGCAGCTATGGAGTCCGGAAGTATTGATTTAGGATACATTGGACAGGGTGCTCACAAGCTTTGTATCAATGGACAGGCTACTATTTTCGCATTATCCCACATCTCTAACGGTGATGCTTTGATCGGTGGCGAAGGTATTACAAAAATCGAAGATTTAAAAGGTAAAAAAGTTGCTTACTCTTCAGGAACATCCAGTGAAGATATCTTATTAAACTCTCTTACAAGTGTTGGAATGACAATGGATGATATCCAGGCAGTTGATATGGATGCATCTGCAATCGTTACAGCTATGATCTCCGGTGGTGTTGATGCAGCTGCAACATGGTCACCAAACAGCTTAAAGATCTTAGAAGAAGATGCAAATGCAACAAAATTAGCAGATAACATGACATTCTCAGACAAGACAGTTTCCCTTGCAAGCTGGATCTGCATGCCAAAATACGCAGAAGAGAACAGAGATGTCCTCGTTCGTTTCACAAGAGCATTATTCAAAGCTATGGATTATGCAGCAACAGAGCATCAGGAAGAAACAGCAGAATTAGTTGCAGAACAGATCGCTGGCGATGCAGACACTGTATATGATCAGCGTGGTGATGCAGAATGGTTAACAGGTAAAGAAGTAGCTGAAGGTGCAGCAGATGGTACAGTAGAAGGCTACTATGAATTACAGAAAAAGAACTTCATCGACGCAGGCGCTGTAGAAGTTGACCCACCAGTATCAGATTACGTATTATTAGACGTAATGACAGAAGCAGGAGAATACTAATTTCTACATAAGAAAACAGATCACCGTTTTCTAAGAATATGTTAGTTTAGCTGTCACACGATTTGGAATTTACCCCCCATGGTCGTGTGACAGCTTTGCATTGATAAAAAAGAATGGAGAAGGAAAACTATGAAACACGATTATTACTATTACAACAAAGAAGAACTGTTAAAGGCACCAAAGATCCCATTGATCGTAATGGAAGACAATGCAGCAGTGTTCAAATCTATGGCAGATGAAATGATCGAAGAGATCAAAAGAAAAAATGAACTTGGGGAAAATACAGTATTTATCTGCCCTGTAGGACCTGTAGGACAGTATCCATACTTTGTTGATATGGTAAATGAACAGAACATCAGCTTAAAAAATGTATGGTTCATTAACATGGACGAATATTTAACAGATGACAAAAAATGGATCGCAAAAGAAGATAAATTAAGCTTCCGTGGATTCATGGACCGTACGGTATATTCCAAGATCAAACCTGAGCTTGTGATGCCGGAAGAACAGAGAGTATTCCCTGACCCGGAGAATCTGACACATATCCAGGAAGTGATCGAAAAATTAGGCGGAGTAGATATCTGCTTTGGCGGTATTGGAATCAACGGACACGTTGCATTCAATGAAGCATCCGATACAATGACACCGGATGAATTTTTAGCACAGCATACAAGAGTACTTGAGATCTCCAAAGAGACAAGAGCCGTAAACTCTATCGGTGACTTAAATGGAGCACTTGATGATATGCCGCATTATTGCATCACGATCGGTATCAATGAGATCGCACATGCAAGAAAGATCAGACTTGGATGCTTCCGTGACTGGCACAGAAGTGTAGTAAGGCATGCTGCTTATGGTGAGAAGAGCGCTCATTTCCCAGTAAGCTTATTACAGGATCATCCTGACATCAACATCAAATTTACAGAATTTGTAGCAAATCTTCCAGAATAAAAAAGACTGTACGACACATTGCAGTGTCATATAGAAGGGGGCATAAAAATGAGCCAGTATATCGTAGACGGAGAAGTTTACATTGAACACAGATTTTTAAAGAAAACAGTAAAAATTGATGATGGAAAAATAACAATCCTTGAACCGGATGCGCCGGTTGAAGCTGGAGCAGAGGTTTATAATGCAACAGGCAAAAAGATTGTTCCGGGATTTATTGATGTACATACACATGGAGCAGTCGGAGTGGATGTGAATGCAGCAACAGCAGAAGACTATGAGAAGATCTGCCGTTTTGCAGCCGGAAACGGAACAACATCCTGGTTGTGTTCTATCCTGACAGATACAAAAGAGCAGACAGAGTGGTGTATTGATGAGTTTAAGAAGCATCAGAAGATGGAACACAAAGGAGCAAATCTTCTTGGAATCCACTTAGAGGGACCATTCTTATCTTCGGAATATAAGGGGGCTATGCCGGAGTATCTGCTTCAGAAAGCCAACATGCCTCTGTTAAAAGAATATCAGGACAGGGCAGAAGGTAATATCCGTTATATTACAATCTCTCCTGAAGTAGAAGGTCTTATTGATGATATTCCTGCCATGAAAGAGCTTGGGATCACAGTAGCGATCGGTCATTCCGGTGCGGATTATGATACGAGCTGGGCAGCGATCAACAAAGGCGCAGAGTGCTGTACACATACATTTAACGCAATGAAGTTACTGCATCAGCATTTCCCGGCAATTATGGGAGCTGCATTGGAATCTGATATTTACTGCGAAGCAATCTGTGATGGAAGACATTTACATCCAGGAACCGTAAGGCTTCTTCTGAAAGTAAAGGGACTTGATCGTGTCGTTGCGATTACAGACTCTATTATGGCAGCAGGTCTTCCAGATGGAAAATATAAGCTTGGTGTAAATGACGTTGTCGTAGAAGATGGTGATGCAAAGCTTGCAGAAAACGGTGTCCGTGCAGGAAGTACACTGACACAGAATGTTGCATTGAAAAATCTGCTTGCATTTACAGGCAAGAGGCTGGAAGAGATCATTCCACTTCTGACTGAAAATCCTGCAAAACTGATCAAGGTTTATGATACAAAGGGATCCATCGCAGACGGAAAAGATGCTGATCTGGTTGTATTAGATGCAGAAAATGATATTGCAGACGTATTTGTTGGTGGAAAGATCGTAGAAAAGTAGAAAAAAAGAATAAAAAGTGATAGAATAACGGATAGGGTTCTATCGGCCGGATGGCCATAATGAAACGGGGACAGGAGACGCAACTATGCTGATCATTTTGACATTTGGTTTGGTTATCGCATCAATTTTACTGATTTTATTGAAAAAAGACAGTGAATCAAAGCTGTTGTTGGGATTGTGTATCAGTCTGATGATAGAGATCGTCGGTATGATGATTTTTATCGCAAAAAAAGGCGGTATTTCGCCGGAGGTGGTACAGTTTCTATATTTTTCAAGGGCAGTGGAGAATAAATTGCAGTACTTGCTGATAACTTTAAGCCAGTTAGGATACATGATCGCAATTGGGCGTATCCTGTTTCCGCTTTTTTTGCTGGAACTGGCATTGAATTATTCCATGATACCGGCAGTGCGCGAGAGCAGGTTCTGGCAGAAAGCGGTGCTTGTGATGCCAGTAGGAATGCTCATTCTTTATTTTCCGGTTATTTACCGGATGCTGGTAGTAAGATGGGAAAACTTCCAGAGGGTTTTGGAATATATCAATCTGGTCTGGATCACAGTTTATATTTTGGTTGCGATCGCGGTTTTATTAATTGAATATTATTCTATCACCATGAAATTCTGCAGAAGACAGTTCAGCCAGATCATTGTATTTTTAGTGTGCATTACAGCGATTTATTTTCTGTATTACAGACAGGATCCGGGGCAGGTCTACCGGTTTTATGGTTATACAAGTGTCTGGAATAAAGGTGTTGGTTATTTACAGATCCATCCAACTGTATTCAGCTATATGCTGCTTGTCATCGTGAACTTGATCGGTGCGATCCTCGGCTTTTTCAGTCTGTTCCGTTTTACAAGGGGAACGTATGAGGAGAACATGGAAAATGTCGTTATGGAACGCAAATTCGATACGGTGCGTATCGGGGTATCCATGTTTGTGCACAGCATGAAGAACCAGCTATTGTCTACCAAAGTGATTTATAAAAGAATTGACCAGCTTTATAATCAGCCGGAGCTTGATACGGTGAAGCTGAAACAGTATATCGATTCCCTTCAGAATGTGAATGATCTGATGCTGACAAGGATTGAAGAACTGTACCGGAGTGTCAAGTCAAATTCTATCACGATGGTTCCGGTGGAAATGTCTGAGATACTGGATACGGCAGTGGAACATTTCCACGAGAAGTATCCGGAGGTTTCTGTTTGTGTGGAAAATGAAGGGGTATCTATGATCCTTGCGGATAAGATCCACTTTTGTGAAGCATTGTACAATCTTCTGATCAATGGACAGGAGGCAATCATCCAGGCAGACCGCAAAGAGGGAAAGCTTTGTTTACATTGTAAAAATGAACGGCTTTATACTGTGATCGAAGTGCGGGATAATGGCAAGGGAATGAACAAAATCCAGAAAAAGAAAATTTTTGATCCATTCTATTCCAGCAAAAATTCAAATTTTAACTGGGGTATGGGACTTTACTATGTGAGGGAGATCGTGAAAAGCCACCTTGGAAGTATCCGGGTGGAAAGTGAAGAAGGAAAAGGAAGCAGTTTTTTTATTTTACTGCCAAAATACCAATAAAGGTTATGAGGCAGACCTTTTGACACCCGAATCTGTGATAACAAGAAACAGCAACGTAAAAACGCAGCATAAATGAGAAAGACTGTGGGGGAAGAACATGTCGGAAAAGAAGAAAATACTAATCGCAGACGATTTTGAAATATTAAGAGAAGATCTGACAGAGCTGATCAATAATCAGCGAGATATGGAGGTAGTCGGCACTGCAGCGTCAGGAAAAGAGATTGTAAATCTTGCTAAGACAACAGACTACGATCTGATCCTGATGGATATTGAGATGGAGACGATGAATGCAGGGATTGTTGCAACAGAGACGATCCGGGATCAAAATCCGGAAGCAGAAGTCATTTTTCTGACGGCCCATGAGACGAAGGAGATGATCGTGACGGCGATGGGAGCCGGTGCGCAGGATTACCTGGTAAAGGGCTGTGAGGATGAGGAGATTTTATATCATATCCGTTGTGCCTTAAAGGGCAATCCGGTTATGTCAAATAAGATCCATGAGACGGTCATGCAGGAATATGCGAGATTACAGAAGAGCGAACGGAGCCTGCTCTTTTTCATCAATAATATTTCCAAGCTTACGTCAACGGAACGCGAGATGATCCGCTTCCTTTTACAGGGCTACAAGGTCCATGAGATTGCAGAAGCCCGTTGTGTGGAAGTCAGCACGATCAAAACGCAGATCAAAGGACTGCTTCGAAAGTTCGGATGCAGCCGTACAAAAGAAATCGTACAAATTATCAGAGATTTAAATATAGAGCATCTGTTCTAAGCAGCAGATGCTCTATTGTTATTATTACCGAATTTACATCATAAAGTTTGTAGATTATGTTAAAAAAATATTTTTTGCTGGACAAATCGGGTAAGGCGTGGTACATATAGTTATATCCATTAAGTTAAAACTTTTAAGAAAGTGTCGGAAACAGAGTGGTCCATAACACGATGTTGCCAAAAAGAAACAATTGTAAAAAGTAATTGTAAAAAGCAAAGGTATTTGGATGGGCGAACCAGACAAAGACCGTTAAAAGGAGAGAAAAATGGAAGAAAAGATGTTATACAAAGACGCAAGCCAGCCGGTGGAAGCACGAGTAGAAGATTTGCTTTCCAGAATGACATTAGAGGAGAAAGCAGCACAGCTTTGCGGAGACCTGGCAGCATCTTTTATTGTAGATGGAAAATTAAGCCATGAAGCATTGGTAGAAAAGTTTAAGGATGGACACGGAAGGATCACACAGTATTCCCTGGTTGGCCTTGTGGATCCAAAACAGATTGCAGAGATCACAAATGAACTGCAGGACTTTTTCGTAAATGAAACGCGTCTTGGAATTCCGGTTGCCTTGCAGTCTGAGAACCTTTGCGGTTATCCGGGAGCAGGCGGAACCTTATTCCCATCCCAGATGAATGTCGGTTCTACCTGGGAACCGGAGTTAGCAGAAGAGATGAGTTCGATCATCGGTCAGGAATCAAGAGCGGTTGGTATCACATCTGCCATGAGCCCGGTTATTGATGTTTCCAGAGATCCAAGATGGGGACGTACTTATGAAACCTATGGGGAAGACCAGTATCTGATCAGTCAGATGGGAATTCATTATGTGCGTGGTATGCAGAACCAGGGCGTCAGCTGTATTGCAAAGCATTTCTTAGGATATGCGGAGACACAGGCAGGATTAAACACAGCAACAACAAGATTAAATGACCGTGAATTATATGAAGTATTTGCGACTCCGTTTGAAGCAGCAGATAAAGAGGCAGGGCTGGATGCAATGATGGCAAATTATGCTGAGATTGATGGATTGCCAGTCATTGATAATAAGAAAATTGCAAGAACACTGCTTCGTGACACAATGGGATTTGAAGGTATGCTTACCTCAGATGGAGCAGCTGTCCTGAAAAGCTACAATTATTTCCATGTAGCAAATAGCTACAATGAAGCAGGACTTCTTGCAAAAAAAGGAGGTTGTGATACAGAAATTCCGGTTGGAGCATCTTTCCGCAATTTGCCTAATTATGTAAGAAGCGGTGAGTTGGACGAAGCAGTATTAGATGAGTCAGTAAGAAGAATCTTAACGATCAAATTCAAACGTGGATTGTTTGAAAATCCATATTGTGAGATTGAAAAGTTAGAAGAAGCTATGTCGAATGCAGGCAAAGAAGAAGTCAGCAAAAAGATTGCAGAGGAATCTATGATCTTACTGAAAAATGACGGAATACTTCCTCTGAAAAAAGGAACGAAGGTAGCAGTGATCGGACCGCATGCAGACAGTCTGAGATATCCGGTCAGTGGATATACGTATCCGGCTTATATCGAAATGATGGATGCTGCAAGAAAGAAAAATGCAGCGGTTACCTTTAATGGAATCATAGATGAGCAGGCAAAGGCTGAATCAGAAGAAAAAACGCCAAAGGGACCATTCGATACAATGTTTGAGATGCTGGATAAAACGGCAGTAAATAGTCTTGATGACATGAACGGTGTATTGCGAAAGCTTCATGCGAGAAGCTTAAAGGAAGTACTTTCTGAAAGATTCGATACAGTTTATGCAGAAGGCTGTAAAATTATCGATGAATCGGAAGAAGGATTCAAAGATGCTGTAAAGGCAGCAGAGGACAGTGATGTTGTTGTTATGGCATTAGGCGGTAACTGTGGATGGGTCAATGTGACAGGTGGTGAAGGAAAAGATCGTCAGTCATTAGAGCTTCCAGGAGTTCAGGAAAAATTATTGGAAACCGTTGCAGCAGTTGGAAAACCAGTGGTCATCGTATTATACGGACCAGGTATTTTCTCTGTAAACTGGGCAAAAGAGCATGCAGCAGGCATTGTGCAGGCATGGATGCCGGGACCATTTGCAGGCGAGGCCGTAACAGATGTTCTTGATGGAACTTTCAATCCGGGCGGAAAACTGACCGTGACCGTACCAAGAAGCGCTGGCCAGGTTCCAATGTTTTATAATCATAAAAATGGTTCCGGTTATGCATCCGGAGCAGATGCAACAAGTTCTACGATTTTCAGTGGTGGTTATGTGGATGCGGACAGTACACCATTATTCCCATTTGGATACGGATTAAGCTATACAAGCTTTGCAGTCAGTGATTTAGAGCTTCGTGCAAAAGAAGTTCCAACGGACGGAAAGATTGAGGTAAGCTGCAAGGTATCTAATACAGGAGCTGTTGCAGGGGATGAAGTTGTCCAGCTTTACCAGGCATTCCAGGGAGCGCATGTGGTAAGACCTAATAAGCAGCTTGCAGGCTTTAAACGTGTTCACTTAAATCCGGGTGAAACAAAACAGCTTACATTCTATTTAGATACAGCACAGCTTGGTTATTATGACGAGGAGATGGAATTTGTAGTAGAACCGGGACAGCTTAATCTCATGGTCGGAACATCTTCTGCAGATCTTCCACTTCGTGAAACAATCCATCTGACAGGCGCAAAGACCAATGTGATGGGAAAAAGAGCTTATACCTGCAAAGTAGACGAGAAATAAAAAAATCAGCAGCATTAAGAAATGAAGGGGTGACTTCGGTCATACCCTTCTTTTTTGTAATAGGAAATTCCTTGGAATTCCCTATTACAAAAAAAGGCACTAACGTGCCGATGATGCGCACTCGCGCGAAGATGTAGGTTGGCGCAAGCGACCGCGCTCGGCGCGAGAATGTGCCAGGGCACATTCTATTTTACAAAGCAAACGTTTGACTCAAATTTTACGCAAACTTTGGGCGGATATGATATACTATACGAAAAGGATTTGAGTGTCAAAAACGAAAAGTGAAATGAGAGGAAAGGAAATACATTATGGGAAATAAATTATATTTGGAGTGCGGATCGGGAATCAGTGGAGATATGTTTGTGGCAGCGATGCTTGATCTTGGAGCAGACGAAGAAGCACTTCAGAAGGCATTGAAAAGTCTTCCGGTAGACGGCTTTACAACAAAAATCAGCAGAGTAAAAAAATCAGGACTGGATGCCTGTGATTTTGATGTGATCTTAGACGATGCGCATGAAAACCATGATCATGATATGGAATATCTGCATGGACATCATGAAAATCATGAACATGCACAGGAACATGGTCATGACCATATTCATAGCTGCGAATCAATAGATCAGGATGCCTGCGCATGCGAGCCTGCTCATGCTCATGACGGAGAAGTACATAGCCATGAGCATGTACACACTCATACCCACGAACATAGCCACGATCATGAGCATACGCATACACATGAGCACACACATACACAGGAACATGATCATATTCACGACCATGACCACGATCATGAGCACAGCCATACGCACGAACATACCCACGACCATGTACATCGTGGAACGGGGGACTTATTGCATCTGATCGATCATGCAGATATGACAGATCATGCGAAGAAGATCGCACGTAAGATTGTTGATATTCTTGCACAGGCAGAAGCGAAAGCACACGGAGTACCGTTAGATCAGGTACATTTTCATGAAGTTGGGGCAGTGGATTCCATCGTTGACATTATTGCGGCAGCGGTATGTGCAGACAGCCTGGAATTAGAAGAAGTATATGTTCCGAGATTGAACGAGGGAACAGGAATGATCCGTTGCCAGCATGGGTTACTCCCAATCCCGGTTCCGGCAGTTTCTAATATTATTGCAGCAAACCACATTCCACTTCATATCACAAACGTGGAAGGGGAACTGGTAACCCCGACCGGAGCAGCAATTGCAGCAGCACTCCGCACGAAGGGCGAGCTTCCGGAAAAATTTGTGATAGAAAAGATTGGAATGGGAGCCGGAAAACGTGAGTATGCCTGCGTTGGTGTTTTAAGAGCCATGCTGATCCAGGAAGAAAAATAAGAGCTGTGAGAGAAAAAAGTTTTACCAGTGTAGAGCAAAATTTAGACATTTTGATTCCAATGTCCCCAAAATATGTTATGATAAATAGCAGAGAATTTGCCGGAACTTAAGCCGGTTTGGAATTAAGAAGTTGGAAAAGGATATCAGAGCATGGCGGGAAAAAAAGGTAACAGTTTACTGGAGACAAGAAGACGCAACCGCGTACTGATCAAAAATATGATTTTTCGGATGGAGAATGCAACACGCACAGCCATTGCAGAGGAATTAGGTCTGACACTTCCTACGATAACAACCAGTGTCAATGAGATGCTTGCAGAGGGAATTTTAGAGGAAAATCCCATTGCGGAAGGACAGCTTTCGAATAATATGGGACGAAGACCTAATGCGATATCTTTTAAGGCAGATGCAGCATATGCGATCGGCGTTGAGCTTGCACAATATGCGACAAGAGCGGTTCTGATCAATCTGAAGGGCGAAGTGATCAGTGAGCTGAACGAAGATGCAGCACGGGAAAATTATGACGAGATGCTAATAAAGGTGACAACGATTATTCAGAAAATGATCGAACAGGCAAAAGGAAAACAGCTTCTTGGTGTTGGAGTGGGGCTTCCGGGATTTATCGAATCAGAGCACGGGATCATCCGAAGCAATCCACGAAAAGACTGGATCGGAAAACATTTTGCAAAGGATCTCGAAGAGCAGCTTCATTTACCAATATTTATTGATAATAACGTAAGACTCAGAGCAGTCGGACATGAGATGAGCATGAAAGGGATCAGGCCGGATTCCTTTGCATATCTTTATGTATCCAAAGGTATTGCCTGTCCATTAATGCTGAAAGATACGGTGGTCAGCGGATATACAGCCGGTGCAGGCGAGATTGGACATACGATCATCAGTGTGAATGACGATGGTGAAAGAACACAGATGTGTCTGGATGACCTTGGAAGTGAGAAAGCCGTTTTTGAAAAATGTCAGGAGGCAATGCTTTCCGGAAAGCTTCCGGCTTTACAGGAGATGGTAAGGCAGGATGGACGGCTCCGTATGCATCATATCATAGAGCTTCAGCAGGGCGGAAATGAGAAAATACAACAGATCATTGAGGAAGCAATTGAATATCTGGGCATTGGACTTGCCAATGTTGTGAATCTGATCAATCCTGGCTATGTGGTGGTAGATGGCTTCATGTTCGTGGAAGAAGCAAACAGACAGAAGCTGCTACAGTCTGCAAAGGAGAAGTTTTTCGGATTAAATGAGGAAGAAGTGCAGATTATGTTTGAAGAATTTGACTATTCCAGAGGTGCTGTAGGAGCAGGCTATTTTGTGATCCGGAATCAGTTTTTGAATAATTAAAAGTTTTAAGTAAATAGTCACAAATTTCAGCTGTGAGATTTGTGACTATTGTCAATTGAAAACACAGATAAGTTTGTTATAATACAATTATTAAAAGTTTTAACAAATACACAGGAGGTTTTCCAAAATGGGATGTACTTTTGAATGGACAAAAGTACAATTTTCTTAGCAAATTACTTAAAAGATTTAAGTATTGAAACGGAGGAGTTAAAAATGGCAGCAACGAACAAAACACAGCAGAAGGCTACAGAAGCGCAGTACTGGCTCTACAGTACAGGTAACTTTGCAAATAATATCATCTTTTTGATGGTAGGAACTTACATCACTTATTTCTATACCAATATCCTTGGAATTTCACCATTCATAGCAGGCGTTGTATTCATGGTGGCAAGACTGATAGATGCTTTTACAGATCCGATCATGGGAATCATCGTAGACCGTACGAATACTAAAATTGGTAAATACAGACCATGGATCATTGCAGGAGCACCATTCCTTGGAATTATGTTTGTTTTACTTTTCACAGCACCGAATTTTTCAACGACAGGAAAAGTAGCATATGCATTTGTAACTTACATTATTTATTCTCTTGCATGGACAATTGTTCAGATTCCACAGTTAGCACTTCCGGCGATCCTGACAAACGATATTGCGAAGAGAACAAGAATCCAGACAATTTTCCAGGCATTTGGTTCTATTGCATCCCTGATCATTTCTGCATGGGCTCTTCCAATCCTTGATAAATTAGGTGGACAGGATAATGCAGGAGCATGGTTCAAATTCACAGCGATTTTCGGTACCATCAGTGCAGTGATCTTTATTTTATCTGCAATGTCTGTAAAAAATGTGGATACCTATGATCCAGCTGCAGCAAAAAAGACAGAAACAAAAGAAAAATTTTCTTTAAAAGAGACATTTTCTGTTATTACAAAAAACAGAGCACTTGTATGTGTGCTGATCGCATATGGTACAGACATGTTTGCATATCAGATTTCCAATTCACTCAGAATGTATTTCTTTAGATATAATATGGGAGGCAGAACAGATCTGATCACTTACATTGGTTATACATCTACTTTTGTTGGATTTGCCATGGTTCCACTGATCCAGCCATTTGTAAAGAAAACAGGTAAAAAAATGGGTATCATCGGAATTGAAGTGATCGCAATTTTATGCACAATTCCAATGCTTTTGACAGGTCTTACAAATTCCTATGCAGTTTCCACAGTGATGTTCACATATATGGCAATTGCATTTACATGGACCATTAATAATATGTTAAGCCGTTCTGCTGTACTTGATTCTGCAAACTATGCACAGGTTACATTGGGAATTAACGGAACAGCACTTGTAAATTCCACCTTTACTTTTGTAAATAAATGCTGTCAGGCATTCTCTATGTTTTTCAGTGGAATGATCCTTTCTGCAACCGGATTTAATAAGGACGTTGCAGAACAGTCACCAGACTGTCTGAAAGCAATCTTACTTCTCTGTACAATCGGACCGATCATTGGATATGTGGCATCTGTTATTGCAATGTATTTCTATCCGTTAAACAGAGCTGGCGAAGTGAAGATGCAGGAAGAATTAGATGCAGCTGACATCAAAAAAATGGATGCTGACTTAAATATCTAGTCCCGATACATATTTCATCATACATAATTTGAGAAGCCGTTGCAAAATGTGATGGCTTCTCTGATGTAGGATAAGAAAGGAAGAAACATCATGTTAAATTTAATCATTCATAATAAGACGGACGAGCAGACACAGGCATTAAATGAGATTATGAAAAATGGAGCCGGATTATTCGCTGAGGCACAGGCAGGAGAAGCCTGCTATGCAGACAGCCAGGGATGGCTTGATACAAAAGAATGGGCAGGAGAGGATACACTTTCCCGTATAGAGGCATTGGCGCAGGAGATACGGGAGAGAGCGGATGCATTTGTACTGATCGGTGTAGGCGGATCAAATAATGCAGCACGTTCTGTGGTCGAAGCATTAAAACAGGATGATGCGCCGGAAATTATTTATGCCGGAAATACACTTTCTCCGCATGCATTAAAGCAGATGTTAAAGAAACTCAAAGGCAAGTCCATTTATATAGACTGTATTGCAAAAAATTTTGAAACGTTAGAGCCAGGTTCATCCTTCCGCATTCTGCGCGAATATATGGAAGCTGAATATGGAAAAGAGGAAGCTGCAAGACGTACGATCGCAGTCGGAACAACCGGAAGTTCTCTTGAGGAGCTATGTACAAAATATGGCTATACGTTTTTAGAGTTCCCACTGAATATCGGAGGCCGTTATACGGCAATGACAAATGTCGGATTGCTTCCAATGGCAGTTGCAGGCATTGACATCCGTGCCCTTGTAAAAGGAGCGAATGATATGCAGATTCGCGTACATGAGGAGAGTGCAGAAGAAAATATCGCATATGAGTATGCATGCCTTCGGAATCTTTTTTATAAGGAAGGATACCGTGTGGAAATGCTTGCAAGCTTTGAGCCACAGTTCCGCTATTTTTACAAATGGTGGATCCAGCTTTTTGCCGAGAGTGAAGGAAAAGAGAACAAGGGAATTTTCCCTGTGGCAGGTGAATTCTCAGAGGAGCTGCATTCCGTAGGCCAGTATATCCAGGATGGATCACCGATTATGTTCGAGACATTCCTTGATGTGAAGAAACAGAATGCATCTTTGATCGTAAATCCGGATGACAAGGAGGATTACTTTGATTATCTGGATGGAAAAGATTTCTGGGAGATCAACAAAGCCGCTTATCATGCAACGGTGGCAGCACACAGCAAAAAACTTCCTTGCCTTACGATAGAAGTGGATGAACTGGACGCATATCATTTCGGACAGTTATTTTACTTTTTCCAGTTTGCATGCTATTTATCCTGCAAGCTGATGGGAGTCAATGCATTTGACCAGCCTGGTGTGGAAGCATACAAAAAATGGATGTTTGAAGCACTTGGAAAATAAGAAAAAGAGAAGGACAGATTTTGGATATGATAAAGTTTTCCAGATCTGTCCCTTTTTGATAAAGATAACAAACGTTTGCGTAAATCTCATGCAAACGTTTGTGAAAATATGCTATAATGAAACCATCAAAAAGGAAATTCTGAGATAGAATGAAAAAGCTCAGGAAGGGCATAACAAGAGTCAGAAAAACAGGAGGGAACGATGGGAGAAAGTATTTTAATCGTGCATGGCGGCGGACCAACTGCTGTGATCAATTCTTCCCTGTATGGTGCAGTCATGCAGGCAAAGAAGTACGGACAGTTAGAACACATCTATGCAGCAAAAAATGGTACAGGTGGTTTATTACGTGAAGAATTCATCGAGATGGAACATGTTTCAGATGAAGATCTTAAGTTATTGCTTCAGACACCGGGAAGCGCAATTGGTACATCCAGAGACCAGTTAGAGCAGCCGGAATATGATAAGATGACGGAAATCCTGTTAAAATATAACATCAAATATGTTCTTTTCAATGGTGGCAACGGAACGATGGATACCTGCGGAAAGTTATATAAAACATGCAAGGCAAAGAATATCGACATCCGTGTGATGGGTATTCCAAAGACAATGGACAACGATATTGCAATCACAGACCACAGCCCGGGATTCGGAAGTGCAGCAAGATTTATTGCACAGAGCACGAAAGAAGTATGTGCAGATGTCAAGGGTCTGCCGATCCACGTAGTTGTAATGGAGGCATCCGGAAGAAATGCTGGATGGATCACAGCAGCGAGTGCGCTTGCAGCAGATGAAGACGGTGTGGGACCGGATCTGATCTACTTACCGGAGCGCCCGTTTGATGAGGATAAATATATTGAGGATGTGAAGAAGCTCCTTGAAAAGAAATCCGGTATCGTAGTGGTAGCCAGCGAAGGCTTGAAGGATAAAAATGGAGAACCGATCGTAGAACCGATCTTTAAGATCGGACGTGCAACTTACTTCGGAGATGTCAGTGCACATCTTGCAAACCTTGTAATTAAGAAGCTTGGTTACAAGGCAAGAAGTGAGAAACCGGGATTAGTCGGACGAGCATCCATCACAACACAGAGCCCTGTAGACCGTGAGGAGGCAGAGCTTGCAGGAAAGATGGCATGTGAGGCAGTGATGAACGGTGAGAGCGGCAAGATGGTTGCTTTTGAACGTGTATCTACAGAGCCATATGTTATGAAACCATTCCTCGTAGACATTGATGAAGTTATGATGTATGAGAGAACCATGCCGGATGAATATATTAATGAAGAAGGCAATGGTGTTACCGAAGCCTTCAAAGAATGGTGCAAACCATTGATCGGCGAGCGTTTACCAAAGATGATATCTTTTAACTAAATAGAGAGTGGAAATAGGAGGAAAATTAAAATGTTAGTACCAATGAGAGCAATTCTGGATGCAGCAGACAAAAATGATTATGCACAGGGTGCATTTAACGTAAATGCTGAATGCCAGGTAAAAGCAGCAGTTGAGATCCATGAGCTGTTAAGAAGCCCTGCGATTATCCAGGGAGCAGATCTTGCAAACGGATTTATGGGTGGACGCACTGATTTTGCTAATTCTACATTAGAAGACAAAAAAGCAGGCGCAAAGAATATCGGAAATGCAGTAAAGAAATACGGCGAAGACAGCACCATTCCGGTTGCGCTTCACTTAGACCACGGCAGAAACTTTGATTCCTGCGTAGCAGCGATCGAAGGCGGATATACAAGTGTTATGATCGACGGAAGTTCCCTTCCTTTCGATGAAAACGTAGAATTAACGCGTGAAGTTGTAAAATATGCACATGAGAGAGGTGTTACAGTAGAAGGTGAGCTTGGTGTGTTAGCAGGTGTGGAAGATCACGTATTTGCTGCAACAAGCACATACACCAATCCATTAAGCGCAATTGATTTCTTCCGCAAAACAGGTGTGGATGCATTAGCAATCAGCTACGGAACCATGCACGGAGCAAACAAAGGAAAGAATGCAGTGATCCGTAAAGAAATCGCGATCGCGATCAAAGAGTGCATGATGCATGAAGGAATCGAAGGATACTTAGTAAGCCATGGTTCTTCTACTGTTCCACAGTATATCGTAGAAGAGCTGAATGCACTTGGCGGCGAGATCACCAATGCATATGGTATTAATGTAGACCAGCTGGTAGAAGTAAGCCATTGCGGTATCAACAAGATCAATGTTGATACAGACCTTCGTCTTGCAGTTACAAGAAATATGAAAGAGCTTTTCGCAAAAGATGCAGCGCTTAGAAACAGTGCTTCTGTTGGTCAGATTTATGAGTTATTAGAGAAAAACAAAGCAGCATTTGATCCACGAGTATTTATCACACCAATCATGGATACGATTATGTATGGCAATGTTCCGGATGATGATGTTGCAAGAATCTGCAAATGCATCGAAGACGGTGTAAAAGAAGCAATCGCACCATTACTTGTAAAATTCGGAAGCTATGGAAAAGCACAGAAAGTAGAGCTTGTTACTATCGATGAGATGGCAGAGCGCTACAGAAAAGCAGGAATTTAATCTGAAATTTAGAAAAACAAAACTTCCTTTCTGCCTGTTATCTGACAGGCAGGAAGAAGACATTTAAAAAGTGAGGAAATCCATGAAACATATTTATCTGAATTTAAAAAGATTTGATGTTCCAACAGAATTTGGCGGCGTAAACCGTATCGCTCCGGTTGCTGACTGGGCATCTTACATTGTAAAAAATACACAGGAAGAACTCAAAAACTACGATCCTGAAAAAGTAGAATTTGGTATGTATTTCCCAGAAGTCCATCTGTTAAATGCAGCAGCTGCAAAGACAGAAGGAAGCCCGATCAAGGTTGGATGCCAGAGTGTATACAGAGCAGATACTGCTGTTGGCGGAAACTTTGGTGCATTTACAACAAACAGACCGGCATCTGCCATGGTAGCAGCAGGCTGTGAGACAACGATCATCGGTCATTGCGAAGAAAGAAACGATAAAGCCGGAATTCTTGCAGAAGCTGGTGTAACAGACACAGATGCGGTGAACCGTTTATTAAACCAGGAGATCAAATGCGCGATCGAAAGAGGTATGACAGTACTTTACTGTATCGGTGAAAAGAGTGAAGAGCAGGATCAGTGGCAGGAAGTTTTAGGCAAACAGTTGGAGATCGGATTAAAAGACGTTGATAAATCAAAGGTTGTAATTGCTTATGAACCAATTTGGTCTATTGGACCGGGCAAGACACCTGCAGGAAAAGAATATATCACAAAGATCGCACGTTTTGTAAAAGAGCAGACAGGCGGCATGGATATCGTATATGGCGGTGGATTAAAACAGGATAATGCAGCGATGCTTGCTTCTATCGATGAGATCGATGGAGGACTGATCGCCCTTACAAGGTTCCAGGGTGAGATCGGATACTATCCGGAAGAATATCTTGAGATCATCCGTCTTTACATGGAAGGCTAATCTGCAGAAAAACAGGATCAGAGAATTCCATGCAGGTCAGGGCAATGCACTCTGATCATAACAAAAGAACAAAATAAGTGAATATAATAAAAAGAGAAGGAGAACAAATATATGAAACTTGATTTCGAATATGGCCAGGGCACTATGGCAGCAGAGTTACCAGATAATACAGATATTTTTATCCCAGGAGAAACAGTAAAAGATCCTGACTATATCCCAGAAGACAAATTAGAGGAAGCTTATCTTGAAAGCCTTGCTCATCCAATTGGAATGCCTACTTTAACAGAGCTTGCACACAAAGGAACTACTGTTACCATTATCGTTCCAGACCGTGTAAAAGGTGGAGAGCAGCCAACAAGCCACAGAAAATTAAGTATCAAATATATCTTAAGAGAATTATATGCAGCAGGCGTTGAGAAGAAAGATATTCTTTTCATCATTTCCAACGGATTACATCCAAGAAGTAAAGAGTCTGATGCAAAAGCAATTTTCGGCGATGAATTATTCAATGAATTCTGGCATACAGGTCAGATCATCAGCCATGACAGTGAAGATGAAGAGCATATGATTTACCTTGGAACAACACACAGAGGCGATCCTGTATACATGAACAAATATGTATATGACTGTGACCTTCCAATCTTAATCGGTCACGTACAGGGTAACCCATATGGTGGATACTCAGGTGGTTACAAACACAGTGCAACAGGTATCACAAACTGGAGATGTATCGCAAGCCACCATGTACCATCTGTTATGCACAGAGATGACTTCACACCGGTTAACGGCGGAAGCTTAATGCGTGATAAATTTAACGAGATCAGTATGCATATGGAAGAGAAAATGGGACATCCATTCTTCTGCTGCGATGCAGTTCTTGATACATGCTCCAGACAGATCGCTATCTATTCCGGATATGCAAAAGAAATGATGCCAATCAGCTGGAAGATTGCTGATAAGAGAACTTATGTACATTGGGCAGAGAAGAAATACGATGTACTCGTATTTGGTATGCCACAGAAATTCCACTATGGTGATGGTATGGGAACAAACCCAATCATGATGATGCAGGCTTTAAGTGCACAGGTATTAAGATTTAAACGTGTCATGAGTGACAACTGTGTTATTATCTGTTCTTCTATCTGTAATGGATATTTCCATGATGAATTATGGCCATATTTAAGAGAGCAGTATGAGCTGTTCCAGCATGACCATATGAATACATTACCGGATATCAATCGCTATGGCGAGTACTTCGCAACAAACGAAGAATATATCCGTAAATATCGTTTTACAAATGCATTCCATCCATTCCACGGATTCTCTATGATGTCTTGTGGACACATTGCAGAAATGAACACAAGCGCAATCTACATCGTAGGTGCTGAAGAACCTGGATATGCAAGAGGAATGGGCTTAAAGACAAGAGCTACATTTGAAGAAGCTTTAGCAGATGCTGAGAAGAAATTCGTTGGAAGCAACCCGAACATCTTAGCACTTCCTATGACATTCAAGAAAGCAGCTGTACACCTTTGCATGAAGAATCCGGCAGATGACTGCATGGACGAGTACGGACATCGTCATGGCGGATGCGGATGCTGCTAATCAATATTATAAAAGCCAGATACTAAATTAAAATATACCCAAAAAAGAAAGGGCCGGGAGAGTGATCTCCCGGTTCTTTCTTTTTTGATTAAATCATAAGGAAGGAAATGGTTTTGTAAGAAAATAGAAAAATCCAAATACATGGCAGGATAGTGAGAAAGCACAAATAAAAGATGTAACAAAGAATACATTGATTTCATGGGGCGTGTTGAAGGAAGCAGAGGGGAAGATATATCCGACAAATGCCTATGCACTTTTAACAGGCAAAATGCCACAAATGCCGGTAATTCAATGTGGTGTGTTCAAAGGAAAAAATCGTGCACACTTTGTTGACCGTAGAGAATTTGAAGGCTCTATTCAAGAACAGATGGAAGCAGCATATCAGTATGTCCTTGAAAAAATAAATATGGGAATGACAATAACAGGAATGTACAGGCAGGATGTATATGAGTTGCCGACAGACAGTATCAGAGAGCTGCTTGCAAATGCAGTGGCACACCGTAGTTATCTGGAGCCTGGAAACATTCAGGTGGCATTGTACGATGATAGGTTAGAAGTAACTTCTCCTGGAATGCTTTTAAACAATGTTACGATTTCAAAAATGATGGAAGGTTATTCAAAACCGAGAAATCCGGCAATCGCGAGAGCGTTTGCTTATATGAAGATCATTGAGAAGTGGGGAACAGGAATACCGAGATTATTTGAAGCTTGTGAGAAGTATGGTCTGCCAAAGCCAGAGCTTGTTGATTTTGATGGAGACTTTCGGGTGAATATGTATCGAAGGGCACAAAGCATGTTTTATGTCAATGGCGTGACTACCCAAACTACCCAGGATACTACCCAAGCTACCCAAGATATTACCCAAGGTATATCCAAAGTTGGGCTGAGTGAGGAAGACAAGGCAGTGCTAATGTTGATAGTAGAAGATTCCCGTATTACACAGAAAGAAATGGCGGCAAAATTAGGTTGGAAAATTGACAGAGTAAAATATTATCTTAATAAATTGAAGAGAAAAGGTATTATAAAGCGTGTTGGAACAAGCCAAAATGGGCATTGGGAAATAGTGGCAGAAGAAAATTTACAAATGCCAAGGACTATAAGCTGACAATTTTTAACTCTTCCATATTTTCGTGATGAGCTAGGAATGAAGCATATACTCTAAAAAATACTTCATACTCTTCGTCAGATATTTTTTCTGATGATAGATAAAATAGTAATATCTTTTGAATTCTGCATCTGTAACATGGATCTCTAATAATTTCCCCGAAGTAATATAATCAAGAGCCTGAGCTTTAGGCAGGAATAAGACACCCTGACCGTGCAGACAAAATTCCAGCAGGGCTTGTGTACTGACACTTTCCAGACTGATTTTTGGCTGGATCCCATACTGATGGAACCGTTTATCTAACATGTCGCGGCATCCGCTTCCCGGTTCACGGACAAGAAGCGGGATTTTTTCAAAGTCCTGTATGGAAAGCTCCGGCGAAAGCTGTCGGAAGGAATCCGATTTATCATGTATATGATGGCTATGCAAAAAAGTAGAAGAAAAAGCAGGAAGAAAAGAAAAATCAGGACTGCATAAAGCAACCATGGATTCTTCTTTGATCAGCGTCTGTTGTATTCCTGCATGGGAACTTAAGTTGTCAACGATGGCAAAGTCGAGTTCATTATGAAGAAGGCAGTCTTCAATATGGCTTGAATTCTGTATCATGGTAAACAGAGGAATCTCCGGGTGGATCGACTGGAAATCGGAAATAATCTTTGGCAGATAATTGGCTCCAAAAGAAACATTACTGCCGATCCGGATACGCGTGGAAGCAGCAATATCCTGTAAGATATCTCTGGATTCTTCAAACTGTGTCAGGATCGAGTCGGCGTAGCCGCGTAGATATTCCCCGGCATTCGTGATATAAAGTCTTCTGTTCATGCGTTCAAACAGTTTAACCTGATAAAAAGTTTCTAATTCCCGAATGGCATTGCTGACAGCAGGCTGTGCCATATTCAGATTTTTTGCAGCCTCTGTGATGCTTTCCATGCGGCATACTTCAGCGAAAATACGCAGATGCTTTAAAGTCATTTCTAAGTTCCTTTCTGGTTGTGGTGTGGGCTGTGGCGGAAGATCGCACTAAAGAATGATTCCATGTTTCATTGTGCAGGGCATTCCGATGAGCCTCTGAAAGCGAAAAATGTGTTCAGCAATGGCTTCACACATTTTTTGAGTCTCATCTCCATTGCACAAGGAGAAATCTGGAATTATTCTTTTGTGAGATCTTCCAATGCAGGTTACAGCAGAAGCCACTATATCCAATGTCAAATTATAAAATATATAATGAAATTCTTATGTATTTTATAATAACATAATAATAGCTTTATTGAAATGAATTTGTTAGAATAATATAGGTTTTTATAGTTGGCTATTTAGAAGATTCGGTGTCAAAAGCTCTGCTTCGTAACTTTTATTGGCAAATTGCACAAAAGAAATATGGAAAGTTTCTCTTTGTGCAATGGAGATAAGACTCATGAAGCGTGGAAGCCTCTGCTGAACACGCTTCATGTTTTCAGAGGCTTATCGGAATGTTTGCACAATGAAACTTGCAATATTTTTTTGTGCAATCTGCTGGTACAAACTTAAATGTAGAGCCTTTTGACACCCGAATCTTTAGAAACTTTCAAAAAGTAAATTTAATTGTGAAAAATAAATAAAAGCAGACGAAGACATTGAGGAACGGCCGGTTCTTAGAAGGCAGCGTCAGCTGGCTTCTTAGTACCGTTGCCAGTGACGCATAGCGAGAGCGTGTCTTCGTTGATTTTATTTATTTTTCACAATTATCATAGCGTAAGTAAAATAGCCTGATCATTACAAAAAGAGGAGAAAGAAAATGCTTATT
>CAKRLC010000014.1 GCA_934358955.1 uncultured Roseburia sp.
CGCCGCCTTCCGGAATGATGATATCTGCCCGACGCTTACTCGGCTCCACAAACTGTTCATGCATCGGCTTGACCGTGGTAAGGTACTGGTCGATCACACTGTCAAGAGAACGCCCGCGTTCTTTTACGTCCCGCACAATTCTTCTTAAGATACGCACATCCGCATCTGTATCTACAAACACCTTAATGTCCATCAGATCACACAACTGTGGTTCCGCAAAAAGAAGGATTCCTTCTAATACAATGACCGGTGCTGTCTGAACAGTCACAGTTCTATCCGAACGGTTATGGATCGTATAATCATAAACCGGCATCTGGATCGACTTTCCTGCCTTCAGCAAACGGATATGCTCACAGAGCAGATCTGTATCAAATGCATCTGGATGATCGTAATTTAATTTGCAACGTTCTTCATAGCACATCTCATCATGACGCTTATAATAATTGTCATGACGTAAAATACTGACTTCATCACGTCCGAAGCTGTCGACAAGCTTATCTGCTAACGTCGTCTTTCCACTTCCCGTTCCTCCGGCAATCCCTATCAATATTGTATCCATTTTCTGCTCCTCATTTGCATTCGTCTGTTATCTTGCACCTTTATCATATGGAATTCCCTCTGCCTTAGGCGCCTGGGAATTCTTTGAGGTAAAGACTAATACGATCAATGTTGCTATATACGGAATCATTTTATAAATGTAACTTGGGATTCCGCTTGTACTTAAAACCGGGATAGATGAATAAGTTGCTGCAATTGTCTTCATCAGTCCAAAGAACACAGATGCTCCGAAAATCTTCACCGGATGCCACTGGCCAAAGATTAAAACTGCAAGAGCAAGGAAACCATATCCTGCTACAGATGCATTAAAGTTTGTAGATGTCGGAACTACGAAAACAAGCCCGCCAAGTCCACCGAGTGCACCTGAAATGATCACACCGGCATACTGCATTTTATATACATTGATTCCAACCGAATCTGCAGCCTGCGGATGCTCTCCACAGGACCTTAAGCGAAGTCCGAACCTTGTATAATACAAAACGACCGTAGAAATAATTAAAATTGCAAATCCAATATAAGTTGTTATATAGGTGTTCTTAAAGAACAGATTTCCGATCACCGGGATGTCTCCAAGTACCGGTACGGAACTGATACGGAATGTGTTTGTAAACTGGATCTGCTGTGTTCCAGTCAGTCTTCTTGCGATGAAAATCGCAAACGCCGGAGCAAACATGTTCAATGCCGTACCACTGATCGTCTGGTCTGCTTTCATATTGATCGCCGCAAATGCATGAAAAAGCGAGAACACAATACCAGTTCCTGCTGCAATCAGAATTGCAAGAAACAGCTGTAACTGTCCGCTCATTTTTCCAGAAGTCAGACTGATAAACAGGATACTTGTGAAAGCTCCCATGATCATAATACCTTCCAACGCAATGTTAATGATACCGGAGCGTTCTGAAAACATACCGCCAAGTGCTACCAGCAACAGTGGAATGGTAAAAAACATCGCCTGCTGAAATACCATATATACTATATCCATGCTTATTTTCCTCCCTTTTCCTGTGCCAAGTCTTCTGTTGCTGCTTTTTCACTTCTGTTTTTCTGCATGCGCAGGATAAAGCCACGCACAAACAGAGAAAATGCAGAGAAGTAAATAATAACTGCAATAATAATGTCAATGATCTCTGTAGAGAAATTCAACAGCTGTAAATAAAATCCGCCTGCCGTAATATACGCAATAAACAGACCCGCAAGCAAAACACCGATCGGATTAGAAAGTCCAAGTAATGCAACAGAGATTCCCGTAAAGCCTTCCGATGCTAATGTATCTACGATCACGATATGTTTTCCGGAACCTGCCAGGTAAAGCAATCCGCCTGCCAAAGCAGAAAGTGCCCCGGCGATCGCCATGGAAAGAATAATATTTCTCTTTTCGTTCATTCCTGCATACTTGCTGGCTTCCGGATTGAATCCGGCTGCCTTTAACTCATATCCAAAGGTTGTCTTCTGCAATAAGATATAAATAATCACAACAACGATCAGTGAAATGATAAAACCGCCATTGATACTGGAGCCATCAAAAAGCTTATCCAACCCCATTTTCGGTACATTTGCTGTCTTGATAACATCTTTGGAGTAGTTGCGGATCTTATCATACAGGCTTGTGTTGGTAGATACCAGGAAATTCACCATATACATTCCGATATAGTTCATCATAATACAGGAAATTACTTCATTCACATTGAAAAAAGCCTTGAAAATTCCAGGTATAGCACCCCATAACATTCCTGCAACAACTGCTGCAAGCAGTGCTACAACCCACTGTGCTGCTCCAAGGGAGCCACATTTGATTCCGACATAAACGGCTGCAAAGCCACCCACGATAAACTGACCGGATGCTCCGATATTAAACAATCCCGTTTTGAATGCAAATCCAACAGAAAGACCTGTCAATATGATCGGTGTTGCATAATAAAATACCTGTCCTACACCTTTCATGCCATGCGTTAACGGTCCTGACAAAATAGTCCATAATCCGGCACCTGCCTGGGAAGGGTTACTGATCAGTAAAATAAGGAATCCTACCAAAAGTCCTACAACAATGGCAAATAAAGATGACAGAAAGCCAAGATAATCTCTTTTTTTCTTCATGATTATTTCTGTTCTCCTTTCTTAGAGCCTGCCATGTAAAGACCAAGCTCCTGTATGGTTGTTGTCTTCGGATCCAGCTCCCCGACGATCTCGCCTTCATAGATAACCAAAATCCTGTCGCTCAAATTCATAACCTCTTCCAATTCTAATGAAACCAGAAGAACGGCTGCTCCTTCGTCACGTTCTTTTACAATCTGTTTATGGATAAATTCGATCGCGCCGACATCAAGACCTCTTGTCGGCTGCACAGCAACAAGCAGATCATGCTCTTTTGTCAGTTCTCTTGCGATGATCGCTTTCTGCTGGTTACCTCCGGACATGCTTCGTGTGATCGTGTCTGCGCCCTGTCCGCTTCTGATATCATATTTTTCAATCAATTCGTTTGCATAAGATTCCACCGCATCTTTTTTGATAAACCCATGATTTTGGAAACGAGGTTCAAAGTAATCCTGGAGCACCAGATTATCCTCTAAGGAATAATCCAATACCAGACCATGCTTATGCCTGTCTTCCGGAATATGAGACATTCCATGTGTATTGCGGTAACGGATGGACTCTTTCGTAATATCCTTTCCATCCAAAGTAACCGTTCCGCTATCAATCTTTGTCATACCCGTGATTGCTTCTACAAGCTCCGTCTGACCATTTCCATCAATACCTGCGATGCAGACGATCTCCCCTTTTCGTACCTGCATCGTCACGTTCTTAATAATATCTTTGCCATGTCCCTGTTTCTGGTCTTTGACAACAAGATCCTTTACATCTAATACAACCTCTCCCGGAACAGCTTCCTTCTTATCTACAGTAAGCTGTACCTTATGGCCTACCATCATCTCAGAAAGTGCTTCCTTATCTGTTGATACCACATCTACGGTTCCAATGTATTTTCCTCTTCTTAATACGGAGCATCTGTCAGCAACTGCCTTAATCTCGTTCAGCTTATGTGTAATAAAAATAATTGACTTTCCTTCACTGACCAGATCCTTCATAATAGACATCAGCTCGTCGATCTCCTGTGGTGTCAGCACTGCTGTCGGCTCATCAAAAATAAGAATATCATTATCACGGTATAACATCTTTAAAATCTCTACACGCTGCTGCATTCCTACGGTAATATCCTGGATCTTTGCATCCGGATCCACTGACAGATGGTATTTCTCACTTAATTCCATTACCTTTTTTCTGGCTTTTTTCATTTCCAGAAAACCGTGCTTTGTGTCTTCTTTTCCCAGGACAATATTCTGCAATACTGTAAAATTATGCACCAGTTTAAAATGCTGATGCACCATTCCGATTCCCAGCTCATTGGCGTCTAACGGATTGTTAATCTTTACTTCCTTGCCACGCACCTTAATGCAGCCCTTCTCCGGCTGATACAGTCCAAATAAAACACTCATCAAAGTAGATTTTCCCGCTCCGTTTTCTCCTAAAAGCGCATGTATCTCACCCTTTCTGATCTGAAGGGTGACATTGTCATTCGCCTTGATTCCAGGGAATTCCTTTGTGATGTCTATCATTTCAATAATATAGTCCATAAAAGTCTCCATCTCTTTTTTCTCCGCCGGCCAGAAAAACCATCCGCGGGCTTTAATTCACTATATCTATTCTAATACAAAAGGGGTGCTCATACAAGCACCCCTCTCAGCTTTTCTGCAAAATCTGCAACGTTAGTTACTGTTCACCCGTACCTCGTTCCAGTCACATTCGCAGCCTTCCTGCACTCCTGATTACTGAACGTAATTTACAGTAACATGGTTAAGTTCAAGATCTGTAACTTCTTTTGTTGTGTCATTGTCAATTGTGATATCGCCTGCAACTAATTTTTCGTAGATTGCATCGTAATCTTCCTGTGTAAAGGTGTTGAATTTTGCTGTATCCATTGCGATACCTACACCATCATTCTTAACATCAAATACAGTTGTCTTTCCACCTTCAAAAGATCCGTCATATGCAGATGAGATAGCTGCATATACAGAATTGGATAACATCTTCATAGCAGATGTGATAACTGTCTCAGATTCAGAAGACTGGTCAACGTCAACACCGATTACTTTTCCGCCGTCAGATTCTTCTGCTGCTGCCATAACAGAGTTACCTACAGATCCACCGCATCCGAAGATTACTTCTGTTCCAGACTGATACCATCCTGTTGCCATGGATTTTGCTTCCGGAGTTGCTTCAAAGGAACCTGTGTATGTATAAGTTACATCCACGTCTACGCCTAACTCTTCTGCTGCATAATCAGCACCTGCAAGATATCCGTAACCGAAACGGATTACTGCTGGAAGAGCCATACCACCCATGAAACCAAGCTTTGTATAGCCATCCTTTACAGCTGCATAGCCTGCAAGGAATCCTGCCTGGTCTTCTTCATATAAAACTGCCATTGTATTCTCTGCTGTTTCATAATTGTAATCAGCATCATGTGGCTCGCCGTCGATCAGGATGAATTTTACATCCGGGAACTTTGTCTGTTCATTGTAAATCGGCTCTTCAAACAGGAAACCTGGACATACGATCACTTTTGCGCCGCCTTCAATAGCAAGCTCAATTGTCTCCTGGAAGGAATCTGTAGTTGCCTCAGCTGATTTGTAATATTTGTAAGAAATACCATTCTCATCACCGTACTTCTCTACACCTTCCCAGGAACCCTGGTTGAAGGATTTGTCATCGATCGTTCCAACGTCGATAACAAGTGCAAGCTCATATCCATCTGTGTTCTCATCAGATGCTGCACCTGCCTCTGTGGATGCTGCTGTGTTATCAGCTGCAGAATTGTCTGTGCTGTTGTCAGAACCACATCCCGCAAATAAAGTAGCGGTCATTGCTGCTGCTAACAGTAAACTCATTGCTTTCTTTTTCATAGTTTTACCCTCCTATTAAAAAATTTTTGTTATAAGCACCCTTTTAAAAATATCCCAGCTGCTTATAAAGTGCTATAAAAATAGAATCTCGCCTGCGAGATTCTCCGCCTGCGGCGGGTCGCAATATGCGACATGTTTCTTATCCGCCGCAGTGCGATCCTCGCGGAGCGTTTTTTTATGTAATGGAAACGAAGTTTCCTACTACATAAAAAATAAAATCTCCCAGCACAAACGTAATACCGCGTAATACTGAGAGTTATTTTTATAAGCCGATAAGGGGACTCGAACCCCTGACCCACGCATTACGAATGCGTTGCTCTACCAACTGAGCCATATCGGCAAAGTATGACTGCCATACGTCATTATTATATCTGATAAAGCAAAAATTGCAACCTTTTTTTCAAAAAATTCATGTAAATTTTTGTTTTTTTTCATTTTAAGTGCATTTTATGCGCAATTCCGTTTGATTTTCTATTGACTTTTTTCCTTTACAGCGTACAATGAGTAATGGTCTGTTTATTAACAGTAAACTTTTTTTATACAATTAATTTTATAATTAAACAGGAGGCCTTCATTATGGACATTGGAAAACGTATGAAAGAGCTTCGCATACAATATGGACTGACCCAGCAGGAACTGGCGGACCGCTCCGAACTCACAAAGGGATTTATCTCCCAGCTTGAGCGAAACCAGAATACCCCGTCTATCGGCACACTGCTCGATATCATCCAGTGTCTCGGCACAACGCCCGCTGAATTTTTCACAGACGAAGAACCGGAACAGATTGTTTTCAAAAACGAAGATTTCTTTACAAAAGTAAATGAAGAAAAGCATAATCAGATTGAATGGGTAATCCCAAATGCACAAAAGGATGCGATGAAACCGGTACGTCTGACTTTAAAAGCCGGCGGATCCTCCGATGTGATTCTTCCTCATTCCGGCGAAGAATTCGGCTATCTGATCAAGGGAACCGTCCGGCTTAATTACGGCGGCAAGTCCTATACCGTCCGCGCAGGTGAATCTTTTTACCTGAAAGCAGACAAAAAACACTACATTGAAAACACCGGCACCCGGGATGCCATTCTTATCTGGGTATCCACACCGCCAAGCTTTTAATCATTTTAAATATTATTAAGATTCGTGTGTCAAAAGGTCTGTTCCATAACCTATATTGGCAAATTGCACAAAAGAAATATGGAAAGTTTCTCTTTGTGCAGTGGAGATAAGACTCACGAATCGTGGAAGCCTCTGCTGAACACGATTCACGCTTTCAGAGGCTTATCGGAATGCTTTGCACAATGAAACTTGCAATATTTTTTTGTGCAATCCGACATTCTAAACTAAGGTGCAGACCTTTTAACACTCGAATCTTATTAAGGAAGACCTTTTTCTTAAGCAAAAAAATAAATGACACCAGAAAACCAGGAAAGGAACTGTAACACTATGAGCAAAAGACTGATCAATTTCGTTGATATCTCAAAATCCTATGGAGACAATCTTGTTCTTGATGAGTTAAATCTATATATCAGGGAAAATGAATTTATCACGCTTCTCGGCCCTTCCGGATGCGGAAAAACTACAACACTGCGTATCCTCGGCGGATTTGAAACACCTGACAAAGGTCAGGTTATTTTTGACGGAGTTGATATTACCAATCTTCCTCCAAACAAAAGAAATTTAAATACGGTATTCCAGAAATACGCTCTTTTCCCACATATGACAATTGCCGAAAATATTGCTTTTGGCTTAAAAATCAGCAAAAAAAGCAACGACTATATCCGAGACAAAATAAAATATGCTTTAAAGCTTGTGAATTTAGATGGTTTTGAAAACCGCTCTATTGATTCCTTAAGCGGTGGTCAGCAGCAGCGTATCGCGATTGCCCGTGCAATCGTAAATGAACCGAAGGTTCTGCTTCTTGATGAACCGTTAGGCGCTCTTGACTTAAAACTTCGTCAGGACATGCAGTATGAGCTGATCCGTCTGAAGAATGAACTTGGCATCACTTTCGTCTTTGTCACTCACGACCAGGAAGAAGCACTTACTATGTCAGATACGATCGTTGTCATGAATCAGGGGTACATCCAGCAGATCGGCACGCCGGAAATGATCTACAATGAGCCAACCAATGCGTTTGTTGCTGACTTTATCGGTGACAGCAATATTATCGATGGTATTATGATCCAGGACAAAGTGGTTGAGATCCTTGGAGTTAAAGTTCCATGTGTAGACGAAGGTTTCGGAAATCATACACCGGTCGACGTTGTCATCCGTCCAGAGGATATCGAAATCACCACTCCTGAAAAAGGCTTTATGGAAGGTACGATCACTTCTGTCATTTTCAAGGGCGTCCATTATGAAATCGAGATCCTTGCAAACGGTTATGAATGGCTTGTCCACACAACGATGCTTCACAATGTCGGAGAACATGTAGGGATCAATGTCATTCCATTCAATATCCAGATTATGAACAAACCGGAATCCGAAGATGAGGAGGCAGTAGAAATCGATGCATAAACTTGGAAGACAGCTATTTGCCGGTCCATATCTCATATGGATCATAGGCTTTATTCTCCTTCCGCTTGCCATGATCGTATACTATGCTTTTATGACATCGGATGGTTCTTTTACAATGCAAAATATTGCTGCGATCGCAGACCCGGTACATGTCAAGTCCATCCTGCTTTCCTTAAAGCTTGGATGCATCTGTACGATTGTCTGTCTGCTGCTCGCTTATCCGCTTGCCATGATTTTAAATGGACTTAAGATCAAGCAACAGAGTTTTGTTGTTTTTATTTTCATCCTGCCAATGTGGATGAACTTCATGCTCCGTATCCTTGCGTGGCGCCTGATTTTATCCAATACCGGAATCGTAAATGCTTTTTTTCACCTGCTCGGCTTTGGCACAGTCAAGATGTTAAATACCCCGACTGCTGTCGTATTCGGTATGGTTTATGATTTTCTTCCATTTATGATCCTGCCTATTTATAATTCCATGGCAAGGATCAAACCGGATGTGATCGAGGCCGCAAAGGATCTTGGTGCAGATAATGCCACCATTTTATTTAAGATCATCATTCCGCTCACACTCTCCGGAATCATCAGCGGAGTGATCATGGTTTTCGTTCCTGCCTTAACCTCCTTTGTCACCTCCGACCTTCTCGGTGGCGGAAAAGTTCTTCTGATCGGCAACGTCATCGAACAGGAATTTATGCAGGGAATGAACTGGAATCTTGGCTCTGGCCTGTCTGTCGTACTTATGATTTTTGTTATCGCAAGCATGGCACTTATGAATATATTTGATAAAGATGGAGGAGGAACTGCAGTATGGTAAAAAAGACAGCATCCAGAATTTATCTTGCACTTATTTTTTTGTTTTTATATCTCCCGATTCTGGTATTGATCGTTTTATCTTTCAATAATTCCAAATCCAGAGTTGTCTGGGGTGGTTTTACATTAAAATGGTATGCCGAATGCTTCCGGGATGAGACTATTATGAATGCGTTCAGCACGACGATCCAGATCACGCTGGCCGCAGCCATCCTTTCCACATTGATCGGAACTCTCGCAGCGATCGGTATCAGTGCCATGAAAAAGAGAAACCGTTCTATTATGCTTGGTGCAACAAACATTCCTCTGCTGAATGCAGATATCGTAACCGGCATCGCCATGATGCTTTTATTTGTGAAGTTCATGAACCTGGGCTTTGTAACCGTATTGATCGCCCATATCACCTTCTGCATCCCGTATGTGATTTTAAATGTTCTTCCAAAGTTAAACCAGGCAAACCGCGCTACCTATGAAGCTGCCTTAGATCTCGGTGCCACACCGCTCTTTGCATTTTACAAGATCACCTGGCCTGAAATTAAATCCGGTGTTTTTTCCGGTTTTCTGATGGCAGTTACGATGTCATTAGATGATTTTTCCATCACCTTTTTTACGAAGGGTGCCGGTGTCAACACGCTTTCGACCATGCTTTATACCGAACTCCGAAAAGGAATCCGCCCGGAGCTCTATGCGCTTTCGACCATTTTATTCTTAATTGCTTTCCTTCTGCTGCTTGTCATGAACCATCGTTCGAATGCAGATGAAAAGAAAGTTAAACAACGTTACTAAGGAGACTTCTCTTATGAAAAAGAAATTTTTACTACTCCTTGTCATGAGTACCCTTGCTGCGATGCTTGCCGGCTGTCAGGGAAATACTTCCTCCGACAGTACAGTATCTGCAGATGACCATACGCTTGTCGTATTAAATTATGGAAAATATCTTGAAAAAGATGTCATAAAAATGTTTGAAAAAGAAACCGGGATCAAGGTCAAGCTCGAAGAATATGAAAGTCCGGAGGAAATGTATACAAAGTTTTCTGCAGGCTCCATCAATTATGACCTTGTCTGCACTTCCGATTATATGGTGGAACGGCTGATCAAGGAAGATCAGGTACTTCCGATCCATTTTGAAAACTTTGAATATTACAAAAATCTGGATCCAAAAATCATCGAAGCCGCCAAAATTTTTGATCCTGACAGCATTTATTCCATGCCATATTTTTATGGAACAGTCGGTATATTATACAATACCACTATGGTTTCTGCCGAAGAAGTGACCACCTGGAACGTACTCTGGGATGAAAAATACAAAGATTCCATTATTATGCAAAACTCTGTACGTGACAGCTTTACTCCTGCCCTGCGCCTGTTAGGTTATGACATCAATACAACCGATGAATCCCAGTTAAATGATGCCTTAGATCTTCTGATCCGGCAAAAACCGCTTGTCTATGCATATTATGTCGATGAGACCGGTGATGAGATGGCAGCCGGAAATGCCGCTATGGCGCTCGCTTATTCCGGTGAAGCAGCCTACGCGATCGATCTGAATGATGATCTTTCTTACAATGTTCCAAAAGAAGGCTCCAACCTTTGGATCGACTCCTGGTTTATGCCAAAATCCTGCCACAACACGGAATATGCAGAAAAATTTCTTGATTTTCTCTGCCGAGAAGATGTTGCCATGCTAAATTTCGACTATGTTTATTACGCAAGCCCGAATCTCGCTGTCCGTGCACAGCTTGACCCGGAAGTGATCGCAGATACTACGATCTTCCCAACCGCAGAAACTTTGGAAAATTGTGAAGTATACAAGCAGTATGAACAGGATACAACTGCCTTCACAAATTATCTGTGGAAAAAATTAAAGTCAGAATAAGTCCTGTTTTTGTATATTTTTCACAAAGTTTTTCACATACATCTTGTATAATCCAATAAAACATGCTAAAGTAAATCCACGCAGTTTTTCTGCGTGGATTTGTGTTTTCCGCAGCTTCTGCTGTCGGTCTTTTCTGCTCCCGGGTGCATCAGGCATATGTTTTTATCCTTGCCTTCATCCATTCAGCAGCATTTCTTTTTCCGGACATTTTTTGTCCTATAGGAGAATCTATGACTTATCAGACTTTTAAAGAAAATATCAGAACTGTGATCCAAAATAAACTTGGTGAAAGTGTCAACGTCCGCATCCAGGATATCATCAAAAACAACAATATGCATCTGGATGGACTCTCTGTCTTTTCCAATGAGATCAATGTATCCCCGACTATTTACCTGAATCCGTATTTTAAAAAATATCAAAACGGTATGCCTTTAGACGATATTTACCGTGAAATTCTTAATATCTATGAAGAAAATAAGCCAGCCCATAATATCGATGTCACTTTCTTCACGAATTATGAGCTGGCAAAAAAACGTATTATATTTAAGCTTGTCCATTATGAACGGAACAAATCCTTACTGGACAAAGTCCCGCATATCCGCATCCTTGACCTTGCCGTCATCTTCTATTGTCTGGTTGCGGCAAACGATACCGGAAGTGCTACGATCCTGGTCTATAACCAGCATCTTGCCCTGTGGGGAGCTACTGCAGAAGAACTGTATCAGATTGCCCTGGAAAATGCTCCTCACCTGCTCCCGTATGATCTTCGGGACATGTCAGATGTTTTAACCGAGCTCATGGCTCACACACCACCGTCTTTTTCACTCGATGAAGCAGACTTCATCATTCCGATGTATGTGCTTACCAACCGCAGCAAGCTAAACGGCGCTTCCTGCCTTCTCTATCCGCAGCTGCTGCAACGTTTTTCCAAAAAGATCAACGACGATCTCTATATTATTCCAAGCAGTGTTCATGAGGTTCTTCTGCTTCCCGCAAAAGAAATCCCATATACCCATGACCTGTCCGATATCATTCATGATGTGAACCAGACGCAGCTGTCCCCGGAAGAGATCTTATCCGATCATGTCTATTATTATTCAGCAGAAAGCGGTCAACTGTCTATTCCCATCCATATGCTGTAAGCTTTTCATACAATGCTTCGTATTTTCTCGCAGACCGGTTCCATGAAAAATCCTGTTCCATGCCTCGTAATGCGATCCGGTTCCATTCATCCCTCTTATTCTGATATACAGAAATCGCATAACGGATCACGTTAAGCATCTCATGTGCATTGTAATTAGCAAACGAAAATCCTGTTCCTGTATGCTCATATTCATTGTAAGCTTCTACGGTATCCTTCAGTCCACCAGTTTCGCGGACGATCGGTACAGTGCCATATCTCAGACTCATCAGCTGGGACAGTCCGCACGGTTCAAATAAGGATGGCATTAAAAAGCTGTCGCAGGAAGCATAAATATGGTGTGCCTTTTCTTCAGAATAGCCAATCGTTGCATGTAATTTATCCGGATACTTTTCTGCAAAATAGCGGAACATATCCTGATACTGGTCTTCCCCTGTTCCAAGTACAACAAACTGGACATTCTCCGTATTCAGCAGTTCTTCCATAATATAAGCAACCAGGTCAAATCCTTTTTGATTTGTCATGCGGGATACCATTCCGATCAGGAAAACGTCTTCACGCACCGGCAGACCACATGCTCTTTGCAATGCAGCTTTATTCTTTTTCTTTCCGCTTATAAAATCCTTTGTACCAAATTTGGTATCTATGTATTCATCACTCTGTGGATTATAAATATCATAATCAAGCCCGTTTAAGATTCCATAAAGATCATTCTTTCTCGCACGGAGCAGGCCGTCTAATCCTTCTCCTCCCTGCTGCGTTGTGATCTCATAAGCATAAGTCTCACTCACGGTAGTGATCGCGTCTGCATACACGACACCACCCTTTAAATAATTGGCCTCTCCATAAGACTCTAACTTGTCAGATGTAAAAATCTGTTCCGGAAGTCCTGTGATATCCATTACCGCCGGCAGATTCCACCTGCCCTGGAACTGCAGATTATGGATAGAAAATACGGTTTTTATGCCGTCATAATAATGCTCATCACCATAAAGCGTTTTCAAAAATACCGGGATCAATCCTGTCTGCCAGTCATGGCAATGAATAATATCCGGACAAAAATCCAAAAATGGCAGCGCTTCTAAGACTGCTTTGGAAAAGAACGCAAACTTTTCAATATCCTGATATAATTCATGATAAGGTCTGTCTCCGGCAAAATAAAACTCATTGTCCACAAAATAGTAAGTAATTCCCTGACATACTGCCTCAAATATTCCTACATACTGTTTCCGCCAGCTTAAATTCACATAAAAGTGACACTTAAACCGAAGCTGTTCCCGGAACTTTCCGTCCATGCATAAATACTTTGGCAGAATAATCCGCACATCATACTTTGACTTGTCAAAATACTTCGGCAGAGATCCTGTCACATCTGCCAATCCCCCTGTTTTTATAAAAGGCACTGCTTCGGATGCAGCAAATAAAACTTTTGTCATCTCATATTCCCCTTCCAAGTCCGAATTTTATCGGATTCATAGGGATATTATACCGCGTTTTCCAATATCTGAAAAGTGCTAATACAGTTTGTATTCCAAACGGATCCTGTCTGTGATCAGTGCGATAAACTCCGAATTGGTTGGCTTTCCTTTTCCATTATGAATCGTATATCCGAACAATTCATCGATCGTATCCATCTTGCCTCTGCTCCATGCTACCTCGATTGCATGACGGATTGCACGTTCGACACGGCTTGATGTCGTCTGATACTTCTTGGCAATTGTTGGATATAATATTTTTGTGATCGAGTTAAGCATCTCCATGTCATTGACTGACATAATAATCGCTTCTCTCAGATATTGATAGCCCTTGATGTGCGCCGGTACGCCGATCTCATGAATGATCTTAGTCACATCAGCTTCCAGATCCCTTTTTTCTTCTTCCACTGTCTCACAGGCACTGACCTTTCTGCTCTCCCCGCCACGGAGTACTGCACTCTTTGTTGCCTTTTTGATCCGGTTAATGATCATATCATTATCAAAAGGTTTCATAATATAGTAATCTGCTCCCAGATTAAATGCATCTTCTGTAATCTTTTCCTGCCCGATCGCGCTGATCATGATCACTGCCGGATGCTTTTTCATCACCTTGTCCTGATTCATACGGTCAAGCACTCCAAGTCCATCCAGCTTTGGCATTACGATGTCCAATAATACAACATCCGGTTCCTGCTTCTTTATCACATTATATGCCTCTTCCCCATCTTTTGCGGTTCCGACAACATTCATTGCCTCATCACTCTCCACGATATCGACCAGTAATCTCAACATTCTCTCATTATCGTCTGCGATCGCTACGTTTAGTTTTTCCATGTCACTCCTCCTGCTGATAATCATTCCGTCATTTCAGCTTCTTTCCTTTTCTACACCGATAAGAATACTAATTCCTGCCGGATATATTTTGTCGAAGCCCGTCGGTATATTTTCAAAGCATTTTCACTCTGAAGTTTTACATGATGATTATATTCAATCAAACTACATTCGTCAATTAATTTTTCCAATTTCTATTTTTCGACGATATTTTATTAAAAAATCCGTTAGAATTCCGGGACAAAAAATTCGTTTCATAATTTTCATTGGCAAATTACACAATGATACAAAAGAAGACAGAATCTGTTTTTATTTCACAGATTCTGTCTTCTTTTATTTTTTACAATATGTTATTTTTCTTCCTGATTTTCTGCCATTTTAATCGCATAATCAATCGCATTGATCAGACTGAGCTCGCTTGCTTCGCCTGTTCCAGCCTGGTCAAAAGCTGTTCCATGATCAACGGAAGTACGGATGATCGGAAGTCCCAAAGTAATATTAACACCAGCTACCGCATCCCACTTTCCTTCATCCTGATTATATACAAATCCAACCACCTTAAGCGGGATGTGTCCCTGATCATGGTACATGGCAACTACAATATCATACCATCCTCCGCGTGCTTTTGAGAAAATAGTATCTGGCGGAATCGGTCCCTCTACGCAAATTCCTTCTGCTTTCGCAGCTTCAATTGCAGGCGTGATCTCTTCGATTTCTTCTGTACCAAACATTCCGTTTTCTCCGGAATGTGGATTTAACCCTGCAACCCCTACCTTAGGTTCCTTGATTCCAAAGCTTTTACAAGCTTTATCTGCAATACGGATAACATCTAACACACGGTCTTTTTTGACCCTGTCACACGCAACCCGCAGCGGAACATGCGTTGATACATGTACCACACGAAGATTCTCATGGGCTAACATCATGGTATATTTCTGTGTGCCTGTAAAATCTGCATAAATTTCAGTGTGTCCTGAATAATGATGCCCTGCAAGATTCATTGCTTCTTTGTTAAGTGCATTTGTTACAGTCGCATCAATTTCATGATTCATTGCCAGCTCGATTACCTTTTTTACATACTGGAATGCTGCATCTCCTGCTTTAGCAGATACTTTTCCTCTCTCTATCTCACCCGGCTTTACAAGTCCCATATCATATACATCGATCACTCCATGCTCAAATCGTGCATCTTTCACATTTTTTACCGCATGAATTTTCAGTTTATCCTGATATCCGGTTATTTCAAGTGCTTCTTCCATAACAGACACATCACCGACAACCAATGGCTTGCATCTTTCATACAAAGCCGGATCTGCCAATGCTTTTACTGTGATTTCAGATCCAATACTTGCCGGATCTCCCATTGTAATACCAATAATCTTCATTTTTTTATGCCTCCTTTAACTTGCGAAGTGAGTATACAATTGCATCCGGATTACCAAAAGCGCCAGATTTGGTCACAATCCTCATTCCGGCATGTTTTCCGCCCGTCATTTTCATCAACGGGATTCCGGCAGCAACTTCTCCTATAATCTCAGAACCTTCTGCCTCTTCCCTTTTGAAAAATGACATTGCAGTATCTCCGCCTGCCAAAAACAGCCCATTTACCTGCACCTGGTCTAAGACAGCACTTCCAATCTGCCCCATTACTTCCTGTGTCCAATTACTTGCTTCCTCTCTTGACATTCCCATTCCTGCTGCCACCACAACAGTACGGTCAAGCTCTGCTCTGTCATACGTTGCTGATGAAATAACAAGAACATCTCTGCCTTCTTTTAACAATTCTACTGCCTGCGCGACATAATCTGATAGCTCCAGTTTTCTTTCCATTAACTCCGGTATTTTAACATTTACAATCGGAATTTTTGCTTCTTCTGCCTGATGTACCTGCTTCCTTGTTACCTCACTGACACTTGCCACAAGTCCCATTGCCGGTTTTACAGGAAATTCCAATGCAAAAATATTGTCTGCCATTGCCGCAGTACCAACAAACAGTATCTTTCTTCCGCTTTCCAGCGCTTTTTTTATTACAACCTGCATTTCTGCATTGCTCTTTGCATCTACGGCATACAAACGTCCTTCCGAATAATCGATATCACCCGCCGCAATCTGGGCGCTTGTAATCAGATAAACCGTCTCATCATATGCCTGCTGTAAAAGTTTCTGGATATGATCTTCCAAAACTGGTTTTACCGGATCCTGCGCCATCTCTGTCTGTGTAATCGGAATTCCATTCAGGCAATGCACTCCATTAACCGTTGTTCGTCCAAGATCCGGTAGTGCCGGCATAAAAATGACCAGTTCACTTTTATAAATCTCATCAATGGCTTTTACTTCCTGCGGAATATTTCCTCTCAAAAGAGAATCCGTCTTTTTAATGACATATTTAAATTTTGAAAAGTCTATCTCTTTTGTATCCTGTTTTACTTTTTCATAAGCTGCATCTGCACTTAATCCTCTTGTTTCCGTGTCTAAAACCACTGACATATCAGCAGGAAGAACTGACGGTTTCTTAAAAAAGACATTTACCGAAAATCCTCTTCTCTGCAGCTGCATACCTGTATCATTTGACCCTGTAAAATCATCTGCAATAATTAAATTTTGAAACATATCCATACTCCTTCAACACTATACGGTCTGGCTTAACTGTCGTCACATACTATTATTCTACCATTCTTTATTTTACAACACTTCTCTTTGTTTTTTCTCTTTTTGCAAGAAAACTTACCAAAAGTGGACAAAGAACCGCTGTAACAATGATTGCTGCAGCTACCTGAACAGTAGCGGCTGCGGCAACAGGCATTAAGGAAGCGTCTGCAGCTGCTACTGCTTCTGGCGTTGCCACTGCATTTCCTGCTGTTGTTCCAATAGCAGCTCCTGCCTCCGGACGTTCTGAACGAATCAGTTTCATCATCAGATATCCGCCAAGACCTGTGATCAGTGTTGTAAGTACTCCAAGAACAATTCCAGGAACTCCTGCTGTAATAATCTGTTTAAAGTCTAAGCCAGCTCCAAGTGGAAATGCAAAAAATGGAATTAAAACTACAGTTCCCTTCTTTAAAAGGTCTCTAAGGTCTTCATCAATATTACCAAGAATAAATCCGATCAGAATTGGCACGATGCAGGCAACCAAAGAAATAAATGGAATATTTGCAAGTCCGGAAGCTCCAAGAGCCACCATTGTAAAAAACGGTCCATCATTTAATGACAATACTGATACGGCACCGACATCACTCGCATCTCCATATTCACCTGCAAGTGCTGCAAACAATCCACCATTCGAGTTTGTTAATGCTGCAATAATTGCAAGTGGTGACAATCCAAGCACTCCATTAATTCCAAATTTCGATCCAATAAACCATCCGATCCCTGCTCCAAGGATAAATTTGATTGCGGTTAAAAGTACTCCTTTTAACAAAGGCACTCCAGCCTGTTTTACACGGATCTGTGCACCATTACATAAACAGAACAATGCGATCAGTGTGCTTGCACCACTTTTAAACAACGCTGTTGTAAATCCTCCAATATTTAACGCTTCCGGTGCAAATGTATTAATTGTAGCTCCTAACAGAAGTGGCACTACCATCAGTCCACCTGGTACTTTCTGAATTGTTTTTAATACTTTCATTTTAACCTCTCCTTTAAATGTAAATCGTTTAATTTTGAAACGCGTCCCCTTTACATTTACAATACTATTCCATTTTCCCAGATCATTCAACTTGTTCTCTTATATCTTTTGTTTATTTTTGAAACATTTACGTTTTTTATTGTTGTTTTTCAATTTTATGCTATAATATGTTTCATATTTAATCAATACAGGAGGGTTGTCTTGTGAAAAAAATCAGAATTTTAGGAATCGCCCCATACACCGGCTTAAAAGATATGATGTTAAACATTGCAGCTGAATGGGATAATATAGAATTTACGGCCTATGAAGGTGACTTAGATAATGGTGCCGACATTGCCCGCTCTCTTGGACCGGAGCATTATGATGCGATTATTTCGCGAGGTGGAACAGCACATGCCATCCGTAAAATTACTAACGTCTTCGTCTATGGAATCCAGGTAAGCTACTACGATGTCCTAAGTTCTATTAAATTAGCTCAGAATTTTAATGGAAAATTTGCGATCGTCGGATTTCCTGCCATTGCTGACGCCGCCCGGATGCTCTGCGAAATCCTTCAATATGATATCCGTATTGAAGCAGTTTCCTCTGCATCAAATGCATGCACGATTATTGATCAATTAAAAAGTGAAGGTTACTCGTTAATCGTTGGCGATGTGGTCTCCACCCGCTATTCCAGTTCGATCGGATTGACCTCCATGCTTGTCACTTCCGGCAGCGAAAGCATTCGTGCTGCCTTTGATGAAGTAATAAGAATCTGTCAATATTTCTCACGTTACAAAACCGAGAATACTTACTATAAAATGAATCAGGCTGCCCGGGAAGAACAACTTATCATATTAGACCATGCAGGGAATCTTCTTTTCCAAACAGCTTCCGCAGACAAAGCAACTTTGGAGGCTTATGCAAAGAGAATGTTAAAAAGCCAAAAATCGTCCCGCCTACAGAAGGCAATCCATACTATGAACGGAAAACTATATCTTATGACGCTCCAGTCCTATTCCTCTGATTCACAGACTTATTATCTGTTTAACGCATCCCGTATGTCTGATAACGGTCTGAACAATAATACTTGTCTTCGCTTGTTAAATAAAGACGATGTTTCCGGGAATTTCTTTTCTCTTTTTTACAACAATACCGCACACCGGGAATTACGCGAAACTGCTGAAAAATTCAGTATTGCTGATTTTCCCGTCCTGATCAAAGGAGAGTCCGGAACCGGGAAAGACAGAATGGCGGAACTATTATATTCCCACAGCAAATACTGCAATTTTCCGTGTTACATCATAGACTGTGATATTGCGACGGATGAAGATATCCAGAATCTTATCACCGGGAAATCATCTCCTTTTACAGATGAAAACACAACCTTTTATTTCAGGCATATATCCTCTCTCTCAAAAGAACTGCTTGCCAGATTATTCGCCTACATAACAAAAAATAATTTGCACAAACGCAACCGGCTTCTTTTTTCTGTTATTATCGATGAACAGAATGATACACAGCGTTTTAAAATAGAACAGACATTAAAATATGAATTAGACTGTCTCTCTCTCCACCTTCCACCACTCCGGCAGAGAATAGACGATATCCCAAGTGTTTCTAATCTATACATCAATGAATTTAACATAAAACATGGAAATCAGATTTCCGGCATTGAGCCAGAAGCCATGTCTCTTCTCCAGGGGTATCATTGGCCGCAAAACCTGCGGCAGTTAAAGCATGTTCTGTCAGAAGCCTGTGTCCAGACTTCCGCCACCTATATTTCAAAAGAAACCATTGCGTCACTCCTTAGAAAAGAGCGCCTTGCTGATGTTCCATCCATGTCAGCCAATAATTCTGTCGACCTGAACCAAAGCCTGGATGACATTATCTATGAAATAGCCTGTGCTGTACTTGCCAATGAAAATATGAACCGTACCAAAACGGCCAAACGACTTGGCATCAGCAGGACAACTCTTTGGCGTATTTTGGACCAGCACAATTAATATTCCTCTACCCCTGTTTCTGTCACCTGTTTAATATTCTTTTTCTTCAACCGTGAATATACATATTCACGGAAAATGGTATAAAACACAGAAACCAGCGGAATAAAAACAAGCATGCCTATAATTCCCATCAGATTTCCGCCGATTGTCACTGCCGCAAGTACCCAGATTGACGGAAGTCCTACAGAACCTCCAACTACATGCGGATAGATCAGATTTCCCTCTATCTGCTGAAGCACCAAAAAGACAACAAGGAATAAAAGCGCTTGCGTTGGATTTACCACTAAAATCAGAAAACATCCCATCACGCATCCGATAAAGGCACCAAAGATTGGGATCAATGCCGTAAACGCGATTAAAATACCGATCAAAAGTGCATATGGCATCCTTAAAATGCTCAGCGTGATCAGAAACATACTTCCAAGAATGACCGCTTCCAGGCACTGCCCTGTAAGGAAATTTGCGAAGGTACGGTGCGTCAGAGATAAAACACCAAGAATTGCTTCTGCTTTCTTCTTTGAAAGAAAAGCAAACATTACTTTTCTCACCTGAATATGTAACTTTTCCTTTTGAACCAGAATATAACAGGCAAAAGAAAATGCGATAAAGAAGGTCGCTCCTCCACTGATAATGGAACCGACTGCAGACATTGTCGTATTCATAATGTTTCCTGCACCACTTCCCAAAAGGCTCATTCCCCATTGTATTGCCTGATCCGGGTCAAACTTTATCTGATCGACCAGCTTCATGATCTCCTGATTATCGTTTGAAAAATCCCGGATCCAATCCTGCATCTGCGGAATAAATGCTGCAATGCTTGTCATAAGATTTCCAATTGTTTTCGTGAGCTCCGGAACCACGACGAACATTACAAGAGAAACAATTCCAACCACCAGCAGGATCGTAAGAAGCAGGCTTATTGTTCTTGCAAATTTTTCTGCCAGTTTATTTCCCTTTTCTTTGGCTTTTCCAAAAAGCTTTTTCTCCAAAAAACTCATCGGTACATTAATTACAAATGCGATCGCGCCTCCCACTGCGAAAGGGAACAGGATCGTCCATATAGTTCTCAACACAAGGAGTACTTCATCAAATTTCCACAATACAACTACAAGAAGAGCTGTAAAGACAATTAATTCACGAATTTTTTTCATTGTTTGTTTACTTAAATCCATTCTTTTCACCACGTATTTCTTTCATTTTTATGGCAACATTCTAACATAGTTTTTCTTAATTGTCTTTCTATTTTTCATTTCGCTGCTTCCACCATATTTTCAATAAAAATCCCATATCCTCTCGTCGGGTCATTCACAAAGACATGGGTTACTGCACCAATCAGCTTATCATTCTGTAAAATAGGGCTGCCGCTCATTCCCTGCACGATCCCGCCCGTTTTGGACAATAATGTTTCATCTGTTACCCGGAATAAAATCCCTTTATTTTTCTCGCGCCCACCAAAATCCAGTGACTCTATTTCAATCTCATACGGTTTTCTTTCCCCATCAATAGACGAAAGGATATATGCTTTTTCCAGTTTTATCTCCTGTTTATAACCAAGCCTGCAGTTGATTCCTGTTGGTATTTTTTCTATATTTTCTTCTAATTTCCCATAAATTCCAATCTCTGTATTATTTGTAATACTTCCCAGCCTGGATCCGCTGCGATATTCGATCAGTCCGGACAATTCTCCCGGATTTCCTTTCTCACCTTTTTTGATACCAAGAATATCCGCCTTATAAATATGCCCTTCCTCCATCAGAAGCTGCTCCCCTGTATCTCCATCGCTGATCGCATGTCCAAGTGCCCCAAAATTTCCCTGTCCATCATAATAAGTCATGGTTCCGATTCCCGCCAGATCATCCTTGACCCACACTCCGAGCATATAATTGCCCTTCTCACCCTTCACCGGTTCTACCTCTACTTCCAGATAAGCATTTTTTCTGAGCAGGCCTATTTTTTCCTGCGAGCCACCAGAATTCTGTACCAGCTCCTGTAACTGTTCCTTCTCATCTACTTTTTCGCCATTCACGTTTATAATATAATCTCCGGGTTTTAATATATTTTCTGCCGGACATTCCTTCGCCCCATCTGACAGCGCTACACTCCCTGTACCGATCACTAAAACACCCTTCGTATTGGCATAAATCCCGATCGGCACCCCACTTGCATAAACAGATTTGTCTTCCACAAGGACCACTTCAACATCACGTACCGGAAAAAGTCCAAAAAGCAGGCACGTTATCTCATACGTATTCCGCGCTCCATCCACCTTTGTATTACGGCTGTTTTCAGACACCTCGACCGTCTTGTCCTTCGTTATAACTTTCACTGGAACTTCGAAATGATATGACGTAGACTCCCCACTTTTAAGGTAAATCCGCTTTGGAATTGCTTCATCAAATGTTTTTACAGATAACATGACTACCATGCATAATCCCAGCATAAAAATCCCTTTAAAAAACCTTTTGTTTTTTCTCATCCCACTTATCTCCTGAAAATAGAATAATACAGCCCTTTTCGCGCGAGTGCGCATTATTGGTACGTTAGTGCCTTTTTCTGTAATAGGGAATTCCAAGGAATTTCCTTGTTACATAAAAAAAGGAACTACCCAAAACAGGTACTTCCTTTTTATTATGTGTTTCTTTTCTTTTTTCAAACGGATTTTTCCATGTCAGATACTGGAATTAAACTTCACTGACCTGCTTTTTTTCTTCTGCCAGCTGTTTCATCTCACGCGCGCTTTCCATCACTTTTTCTGTGATCTCCACGCCGCCTAACATTCTTGCCAGTTCTTTTACGCTGTCCTCTTTGGAAAGACAGCTTATTTTCGATACCGTAGTCTGATTTTCCACTGATTTTTCGATCAAATAATGGGCATCTGCCATGGCTGCGATCTGTGGCAGATGTGTAATGCAGATGACCTGATGATTTCTTGCAAGAACATTCATTTTTTCTGAAACCATCTGGGCAGTCCTTCCACTGATTCCACTGTCGATCTCATCAAAAATTAATGTTTCCACTGCATCCTGATCCGCAAGGATCGTCTTGATCGCAAGCATGATCCTTGACAATTCGCCACCGGATGCAACCTTTCCAAGCGGTTTGACCGGTTCGCCCGGATTTGTGGAAATAAGGAATTCCGGATCATCTGTTCCGTTTGAAGTATAATCCGCCGTTGTTCCAAATTCCATTTCAAATTTTACATCCAAAAAATTCAGATCCTGCAATGCCTTTGTCACTTCTGCCGTTAAGGTCTTTGCGTATTTTTTCCGGATTCCAGACACTTTTTCACAACAGGATCTAAGTTCTCCTTCTGCTTTCAGGACTTTCTTTTTCAATGTATCAAGATAATGATCATAATCCTGCAGCTGTCCTAAACGTGCTTCCTTCCTTGAAAGCTCTTCTAAGATCTCCTCGATCGTATTTCCATATTTTGATTTCAGATGGTTTATCTCATCCAGTCTTTTTTCCATCTGATAAAATGTTTCTTCGTCAAATTCAGTCTCATCCATATAGCTGGCAAGCTCACGGTTAAAGTCATTCACCAGGCTGTCAATATCCAGCATCTGCTGTTCAAGTCCTTTTAGCTGCTCATCGTAAGCAGATGCCATTCCAAGCTCGCGAAGTGCCCTTCCTGTCAGTTCCGATACGTTTTCTTCCTGTCCACCGGTCAACTGATACGCATTGCCGACCGCTTCCATAATCTTCTTCCCATTCGAAAACTTCCGATAATCTGCTTCTAAAGTCTCATCTTCTCCGATCGTAAGACCTGCTTCTGTGATCTCCTGGATCTCATATTCCAGGAAAGACTGTTCCCTGATCCGGTCTTCCTCATTCACATCTGCTTTGGTCAGCTCTTCCTGATATTTTTTATATTCGCGATAAGCTTCTTTTAATTTTTCTTTCCATTCAGCAAGCCCGTCTTTTGCATAATCGTCCAGAATTTCCAAATGTTTCTTTTTTGACAGTAACGACTGATGCTCATGCTGCCCGTGAATATCGATCAGCACTGCTGCAATCTCTTTCATGCGGGATACCGGCACACTTTCTGAATTCACCTTGGCAATGCCTCGACCATTCGTGATTTTTCTGCTTAAGATCACCTGATCGTTTTCCGGAATGACATCCAGTTCCAGCAGCTGTTTTTTCTGTCTTTCATCCGTCACAGAAAAAATAAGCTCTACCAGTGCATATTCTGCATTTTCCCGTAGCATTTCCTTTTGAACTTTTTCTCCGAGTGCAAGATTAATAGAACCGATAATAATCGATTTTCCCGCCCCTGTCTCACCGGATAAGATATTCAATCCTTCCTGGAAATCAACCTCTGACTCTTCAATCAGTGCCAGATTCTTCACATGCAGATTCTGTAACATATAATCTCCTTCTACTCTCCCAAAAGTTCAGCCCTTATTCATGTCCTGTCAAAAAATGCTCAGTCTTCCGTCAGTTTACGCAGACGACTCATAACAGAAACGGTCTCTTCTACGCTTCTTACCGCACACATGATCGTATCGTCACCTGCAATGCATCCTACGATTTCATGTAAGTGCATGGCATCTATGGCTGCAGCAACCGCCATTGCCATCCCGGCAACCGTTTTTATCACCAGAATATTCTGTGCCATATCCATAGAAACAAACGCATCATGGAAGATACGTGCATATTTTTCTGAAAGCCCTTCTGATCCATCTGCGATCACTGCATACTTCTGTCTTCCGCTGCTCATAGAAACCTTTGTCAGCTTTAATTCACGGATATCTCTGGAAACAGTAGCCTGTGTTACCTGATACCCTTCCTTCTGCAAGTAATCCAACAGTTCTTCCTGTGTCTCTATTTCATGTTTTTTTATCAATTCCAGCATTTTTGCCTGACGTTTTGATTTCATGTCCATTCCCACTCCTTATGTATATGTCTGCATTTTTTTTCGCAGGTTTTCAAAAAAGCTCGTCCTGCTCAATCTGCAGATCCTTGTCACCTCGGATGCCTGACGGATAATGAAACGATCCCCTACTTTCAGTTCGACTGCATTATCCCCATCAAAACTGACCTCTACCATCTCATCCTTCTGAGATCTGCGTGGTCCGATTTCAATCGTAACCTCATCATCTGCCCCGATCACAATGCTTGTAGAATTCAGATTATGGGCATTGATCGGTGTGATTAAAATTATCTTTGCCTTTGGATCCACGATTGGTCCGCCCGCAGACATATTATAACCGGTGGATCCGGTTGGTGTCGATATAATGATTCCGTCTGCACGGATCCTGTTCAGATATTCACCGTTGACTGAGACGATCAGATTTACAATGGAAAGCGCTCCTGTACGATGGATAACAATATCATTTAGTGCGAGTGACGGTTCTGTCTTAACACCATTCTTAATCGCATAGCCGGTAAGCATCATGCGCTCTTCTACAACATAATGTCCTTCCATAAGCTGGTCGATCGCCTGAAATACATTGGAAGGCTCCAGTTCACACAAATATCCAAGCGTACCAAGATTCACAGCAATCAATGGCAAATGATGATCAACCATTTTGGAGGCAGCCCGGATCAAAGTCCCGTCTCCACCAAGAACGATCACACACTCGGTATTTTCCGGCACCTGGTCATTCTCCGGTGCTGCATGTTTTACATCTTCCCCGGTGCTGACAAAGCTCTCACAGGTTCCGCCTTTTTTACAGATATAATCCTGTATTTTTTTTGTCACTCTCAGGTCCTTATCTTTATAAACATTGGTAATCGTCAGAAAATGTTTCATCATTATTTATCCAGTTCTCCATGTGCGGCTTCTACAGTGGCATGAATATCAATTGTATCACAGATGCTTCCCTCTTCATTCTTCCGGATGTATACAAGATACTCTATATTTCCTTCCGGTCCTTTGATCGGGGAATATTCCAGGTTCAGGATCTCAAATCCAATTTCAACAGCAAAATCAACTACCTTATGGATGACTTCTTCATGAACGGATTTTTCTCTTACAACACCCTTTTTCCCTACTTTTTCCCTTCCTGCTTCGAACTGTGGTTTGATCAGGCAGACCATTTCTCCATGCTCATTCAAAAGCTCCCTTGCCGGTCCTAAAACTTTTGTCAGGGAAATAAAAGAAACATCCACCGATGCAAAATCCAGCTGGTCTGCAATATCTTCCGGTTTTACATAGCGGATATTCGTTTTCTCCATGCACACAACACGCTCATCCTGGCGAAGCTTCCAGGCAAACTGACCGTACCCGACATCAACCGCATATACTTTTCTGGCTCCGTTCTGCAGCATGCAGTCAGTAAAACCTCCGGTAGATGCCCCTATATCCATACATACCTTGCCGTCTAATGTAATACCAAAATGTGTCATGGCCTTTTCCAGCTTTAATCCGCCACGGCTGACATATTTTAAAGTATTTCCTTTTATCTCTATTTTTACATTCTCATCAAAAGAGGATCCTGCTTTGTCTTCTCTGTTATTTTCGACAAATACATTTCCTTCCATGATCATCGCTTTTGCTTTTTCCCTGGATGGTGCCAGTCCTCTGTTTACAAGTAATACATCTAATCTTTCTTTCATATACTAATCTTTCTTTTTTTCTGTTAAATTGTTAACTTTTTCTATTCTGCATGCACCGCTTTTTCATATTCACTTACAGTTCTGCTTACGATCGTATCCCGGTCGATTCCTACTTCCTGGCGAAGAATGTCTACATTACCATGCTCGACATACTCATCCGGAATTGCAATATTGAGCACGCGGATCTGATTTCTGCAACTGTTGTTATAAAATTCTGTCACATGCTCTCCGAAACCACCCGTGATCACATTTTCTTCCATCGTCACGATCAATCTGTGATTTTCGCAGACCTCTTTTAACATCTGTTCGTCCAGCGGTTTTGCAAATCGTGCATTGATCAGGCTGCATGCATAGCCTCTTGCTTTCAGCTCTTCGCGGACAGCAACGGCTGTCTTCACCATAGATCCTAACGCAAACAGGACAATTTCTGACTCCTGGTAAATCCATTCGCCTTTTCCATATTCGATCGGTGCCCGGTATTCGCGAAGTTCATCGTAAGCCTCCCCGCGAGGATAGCGTACCGCGATCGGAGACTGAAATGCTACGGCATACTTGATCATATCCGACAGCTCCCATTTATTCTTCGGAGCCATGATCGTCATATTCGGAATGGATGACAAATAAGACAGATCAAAAATACCCTGATGTGTTTCTCCGTCACTTCCGACCAGTCCTGCCCTGTCTATCGCAAATACAACCGGCAGATTCTGTATGCAGACGTCATGTAAAATCTGATCATAAGCTCTCTGCAGAAAAGACGAATACACTGCAAAGATCGGCTTCAATCCGGCAGCTGCAAGTCCTGCTGAGAAAGTTACCGCATGCTGCTCCGCGATCCCTACATCAAAAAAGCGTTCCGGGAACATATTGTGAAACCGTTTTAATCCGGTTCCGTCTGCCATGGCTGCTGTCACCGCAACTACTTTTTCATCACGGTCACCCATTTTTCTCATCACCGTAGAAAAAATATCTGTATAATTTGCCTTTACACGCGGATGCTTCGGAAGCCCTGTCTCAATATCAAACGGCTCTGTTCCGTGAAATCTTGCCGGATGCCGTTCTGCCGGCACATAGCCAGCCCCCTTGTGTGTGATCACATGCACCATAACAGGCCCTTCCACCTTGGATGCCTCTTTTAAAAGCTTTACAATGCCATGCAGATCTCCTCCATCTACCGGTCCCAGATAAACAATCCCCATTTCCTCAAAAAACATTCCCGGGATAAACAGCTGCTTTATTCCGCTTTTTGTCTTACGGATCTTTGAAACCATACGTTCCCCGTATGGCATTTTATTCAGTGAGTTCAGGACATTCAGCTTCAGATCACGATAAGCATCCGCAGTCCGAAATCCCGCAAGATAGCTCGACAGACCTCCAACATTCTCGGAAATAGACATATTATTATCATTTAACACAATGATAAAATTGGATTTCAGCCTTGCTGCATTATTCAAAGCCTCAAATGCCATCCCGCCCGTCAATGCACCATCTCCGATCACGGACACGACTTTGTAGTGTTCTCCAGTGATCTCGCGCGCCTGGGCGTATCCAAGTCCGGCCGAAATCGATGTCGAACTGTGCCCGGTGTCAAAGCTGTCACAGGCGCTCTCCTTGCGCTTCGGGAATCCGCTCATCCCGCCGTATTTACGAAGCTCTTCAAAGCCTTCCCGCCGTCCGGTAAGAAGCTTATGTGTATAAGCCTGATGTCCTACATCCCAGATAATCTTATCGGTTGGCAGATCAAGAACCAGATGAAGTGCCATCGTCAATTCCACCACCCCAAGGTTTGACGCAAGATGCCCTCCTGTCACAGATATCTTTTGTATTAAAAATTCCCGTATCTCATCCGCAAGAATCGCTAATTCTTCTTCTGAAAGCTCTTTTATATCATTTGCTTTCTGTATCTTCTCCAATACCATAGCCGGTACCTCTCATTATCTTACTTTTCCCTTGAAATCAGGTAGAGCAGAAGCTCATTTAAAAATTCATTTTTTACTACCAGTGATTCCATCTGCGCAACCGCACTGTTTGAGTACCGTTCGACGTCTTCTTTCGCTTTCTCAAGTCCTTCAAAAGTTACATAAGTCACCTTCTGGTTCTTCTCGTCACTTCCGATCGGTTTTCCAAGCACCTCCAACGTACTTGTTACATCCAGAATATCATCCTGGATCTGGAACGCCATTCCTACATCATTCGCTGCTTTTTCAACAACTGCCTGCTCGCTTTTGGTTGCCCCGGCAAGGATTGCTCCGATCAGCATAGAGCTTTCGATCAAAGCTCCTGTTTTCAGCCGATAAATGAAATCCAGCTTTTCTTTCGTGATCTTCCCGGTTCCTTCTGACTGCACATCTACAACCTGGCCACCGATCATTCCATAAATTCCTGCCTTGAAAGCAAGCACCTGCAGCGCTTTTCCAATGCTGTGGTTATCCGGTTCCATGTCAAATGCTTTTGTCGCTGTCTCAAATGCATAATTTAGCAATGCATCCCCTGCCAGAATGCCCATTGCTTCCCCATAAACGGCATGCGTCGTCTTTTTTCCTCTGCGGTACTCGTCGTTATCCATTGCCGGCAGGTCATCATGTACAAGTGAATATGTATGGATCATCTCCATCGCCGCCATAAAAGGCTCGATCACAGCAGATCTGCCGCCAAATAAACGGTATGTCTCAAGCATCAGCATCGGACGCAGTCTTTTTCCACCAGCGAGAATACTGTAATTCATGGCTTCCATAATGGTCTTCTGATATCCATTCTCTTCCGGCAGATATTTTTTTATGCATGCCTCTATTTCTGTTGCACGTTTTTCCATCTCCAACTTAATATCCACAGTTTCAGCTCCTTTTGTAAAAGTATTGATGTAACTATCTTCTTTCTTAAAACTCTGTAAGTTCTCCGTCTTCACGGATCACCTGCATCTTTTTCTCCACAGCATCCAAAAGCTGTGTGCATAATTTTAATTTTTCTACGCCGCTCTGATAGAGTCCGAACGATTCTTCCAGTGTCACATCCTGCTGTTCCATCTGTTCGATGATGCCTTCAATCTGCTCGAAGGCTTCTTCTAACGTTATTTTTTCTGTTTTCTTTCCGTCACTCATTTTCAGCCACCTCTGTCACCGTTGCTTTCAGTCTTCCTTTCCGCAAATGAATGGAAATCGTATCATTTTCCTTCACCTGCGCTGCTTCCTTTAACGGTTTTCCTTCCAAATCTTCAATATAAGCAAATCCCTGGCTCAGCTTCTTCAGCGGCGACAGCGCCTCCACCTTTCCGGTATAAATTGCAAGCTCATGCTTCTTTCGCAGAAGGATCTGTTCCATCCTCTGCTGCAGTTTTTCTTCAAGATCTGCCACATAGGTTCTGTTTTCTCTCAAAAGCCTCTCCGGATTCAGATACCGCAGCTGTGTACCATACTGCTCTAACCGAAGCCTTGCAGCCTCTGTTTTTCCCTGCAGGGCACGGTGCATCCTTCTGTATAACTGCTGCAGCTGCCATACGGCACTGTTATAATCAAAAACTGCCAGTTCTGCGGCAGCTGATGGCGTTGGTGCACGAAGATCCGCAACAAAATCTGCGATCGTCGTATCCGTCTCATGTCCTACTGCGGATATGATCGGCGTCTCACATTCAAAGATTGCTCTTGCAACCTCTTCCTCGTTAAATGCCCATAGATCCTCAATCGAACCTCCACCTCTTCCGACAATGATCACATCCACGCCCAACGCATCCAGCGCATGGATCCCATTGATGATACTGCTTACTGCGCCTTCACCCTGCACCAGTGCCGGATATAAAATAAGCTGCACATAGGGATTTCTTCTTGCGGCAATATTGCGTATATCCTGTACAGCGGCACCAGTCGGAGCTGTTACGATCCCCAGTCTGCTGATGTAAGCAGGAATCGGTTTCTTATACTCCGGGGCAAACATGCCCATCTCTTCTAATTCTTTTTTTAAGGCTTCAAATTTTAAATATAAATTACCAGCTCCATCCAGTTCGATTTCTCTGGCATAGAGCTGATACTTTCCATCACGTTCATATACTTCTACAGAGCCGGTGACGATCACCTTGTCCCCTTCCTTCATCTGGAAGGTCAGCCCTCTTCTGTTGCCGGCAAACATAATTGCATTGATCGTTCCGGTCCGGTCCTTCAATGTAAAATAAATATGCCTGGAAGAATGATACTTACAGTTCGATACTTCTCCTTTGATACTGATCCTCTGCATCATAAAATCCTGTGCGAACATATTTTTGATATATGTATTCACCTGTCCAACAGAATAAACATTCTTCATCATGCCAATTTTGCCAGCACTCCGTTTACAAATGCCGGAGATTCCTCTGTTCCATACTGCTTTGCAAGTTCTACTGCTTCATTGATCGCAACTTTAACAGGAATGTCTTCTTCGTATTTCATCTCGTAAACGGCAAGACGGATCAGTGTCAGATCCACTTTACCCATACGTTTTGTCTTCCATCCCTTGGAAACTTCATTGATCGCTGCGTCAATCTCATCGATCTTCTCCAAAATATTGTTAAACTTTGTCAGGATATATTCTTTATCCTTCTCGCTGCACTCTTCTGCTTCATCAAACAGATCTACCTGTTCCGTCATCTCCTCTGTATCATGAAATTCCACGCGGAATAACATCATAAAAACCTGTTCTCTTAATGCTCTTCTAGTCATTGCTTCTTCCTTTCTGTTTTCTGATGATCTGTCCAGACCTGTATCCGGATATTCCATCTATACCATACAGGCAAAAAAGGATGTCTCATGGACACCCTTTATGATACTGCATTGCTTTCCTGAAAAATTATTTATTGTTGCCCATATCAACCGTTGCAATGCGAACATTTACAATTGATACTTCAAGTCCTGTCATATTCTCAATTGCTGTCTTAACACGGTCCTGTACTTTGGCAGATACTTCCGGGATTGCATATCCGTAAGCAATATTCAGTGCAAGATCTACATTCACGATGCCATCAAGCACTTCCACACGAACACCCTTGGAAAGATTCTTCATACCAAGCTTGCTGACAAGTTCATTTGTAATATTGCCAGCCATAGAGCTTACGCCCTCTACCTCTGTTGCTGCCAAACCTGCGATAATCGCAACTACTTCATCTGCAATCTTCACTTCTCCTAAATGTCCATCCTTTATTTTAATTGATTTTCTATCCTCAGCCATCGCTTAATGCCTCCTAAGTGATATTATGTATTCATTATAGCAGACTATTCCATGTTTGGAAACTAAAAAAACAATTAATTTTCCTGTTCATGGAACTCGCACATGCCATCACCCGGTTCAGAGCGGAAATCATATGCGATATGCTCTCCTTCAAATTCAATCTCAAAATGTCCTTCCATATCCAGATAAGAATGTAAATGTGCGATCTCTGAAAGTAATTCTGCAAATTCATCTAAAAATGCCTCTGCGGCATCTGCGTTCTCACATTCTTCTTCAATCGTCTCATCTACATACAGACGAACAATAAAATCATCAAGATCACTCTCATTGTCCACTTTTGCACATTTTATGTATGGATTTGCATGATTATGCAAAGCACTTTCCAGATAAGATGCGGAAGAAAGAATTCTTGACTGAGAGACATCCTCTGCTTCCAGATATAATTTATAATTGATTTTTAATGCATTTTCTGCCATTTTTCTGTCCTCACTTTTATACAAATACTTTCTCTATTTTACCCCATCCCTTACAGAAAAGCAAACAGATACTTCAGATAAAATTGTATAAAATAGGAAACCATGATACAATAGGTCTTTGAAGGCAGATTACATTTGCCATTGATAAAGGAGATTTTCATGAAAAAAGTCGAACCTCATCCATTTGAAATGAAATTTGAAGTGCCGGGTTCTGCCGGTAAAATTGTGTATACAAGAAAGTTTCAGGCACCGCGGCGCCTGCTCATTTTAGGCTGCGGCTATGTGGCACAGTCGCTCTGTCGCTTCGCTTTCCAGCTTGAATTTGAAGTTTATGCCTGTGATGACCGTCCATCGTTCGCTAATCCATATACCATGCCGGACGCAAAGGAAGTCCACTGCGACACCTTTCCTGCTGCCATCAAAGCACTGCACCTTACTGACCAGGATTTTATTGCCATTGTCACCCGCGGCCATAAGCACGATGCGGACTGCATCCGTACTATTTACCAAACCGGGATCCATCCTGCTTATATTGGACTGATCGGTTCAAGAAGACGCGTTGCCGGACTCTTTGAAAACTTATCTGCCGAAGGGATCCATCCTTCTTTTCTCGATCAGATCCACACCCCGATCGGTTTGGATATCGGAGCTGTCACGACAGATGAGATCGCCATCTCCATATTGGCAGAACTCATTCTCTGCCGAAGCAGCCTCTCTTCCGGAAAAGAAGCCAGTCTTCTCGAACAGACCAACATGGACCCTGTCTTTCTTGCATCGCTGCAGACAGAAGAACCCAAAGCAATCGCTGTCGTTGTAGAACGCAAAGGATCTACCCCGGTCAAAACCGGTGCGATCATGGCTGTCAATGCGATGGGGCAATCCTTTGGCACGATCGGCGGCGGCTGCGGTGAACACGAAGTACTCCGAAAAGCTTTAGACGTTCTAAAAGAAAAAAAAGATGCCTTCCTCTCTGTCGATATGACCAACGACTTTGCCGGAGAAGAAGGCATGGTATGTGGCGGGACAATGGATGTGATCATCCAATATATACCTGAAAAAGCATCCCTTTGAAAGCAGAGTCCATCCGATCAGATCAGTTTCGCAAGCTGTTCCAATACCTGCATTGCATACAATTCTTTGATCTCATGACGGCTCATATGCGCAACCTCTGCGTTAAATTCAAACGGATATGCGTTTTCTCCCACAAGAATGCAGAAAAACACTTTTCCCTGCACGCTGCCAGCATTCTTCGGATCCACATTCCCGGTTGTACCCGTGATCCCGATCGCAATCTCTGTGCGAAGGTTTTTTTGGACCGTTTCGGCCATTGCCTTCGCACATTCCGCTGAATAGACGCCATATTCTTTTATGATCCCTTCATCGACTCCAGTCAGGATTTTTGTCTCATTCTGATACGTCACATAGCCTCCCGGAAAAATTGCAGATGCTCCTTCCGTATCTGTGATCATAGATGCGATCAGTCCGGAGGTGCAGCTTTCCATTGTGGAAATAGTAGTGTTTGTGTCAATCAATTTTTTTATGATACTGTCTTTTTGTTTCTGATCCATAGCATATCCCCTGCAATCTATTCTTGCTGATCACTTAAAAGTCTTGCGATCTCCTCCTTATACGGCGGAATAGTCTTTTTCTTTTCACCCTCCACGCAAAGCCATGGTGTTTCCAAAATCTTAGGCACATCCAGGAACCGTTCGTCATGCACCAGCTTATACAACGTATCAAACCCGATCGTTCCGGTTCCGATATTTGCATGGCGGTCTTTATGCGCACCAAGCGGATTCAAGCTGTCGTTCACATGAAAAACTGCGATCTGGTCTAATCCTAATACCTCGTCAAATTTTGCAAAAACTCCATCATAGTCATTTACAAGATCGTAGCCTGCATCATTCACATGGCAGGTATCAAAGCAGACACGCAGACGGTCTTTTTTATGGACCCCATCATAAATCATCTTCAGTTCTTCAAATGTACGTCCGATCTCACTTCCCTTTCCAGCCATTGTCTCAAGCGCGATCAGCACATCATCCTCATTTTCATCCAGAACCATGTTAAGTCCTTTTACGGTCTGTGCAATGCCCGCTTCTGCTCCCGCATCCAGCGCAGAGCCCGGATGCAGCACCAGGATGCGGCTTCTCATGGCTGCTGTACGCCGGATCTCTTTTTCCAAAAACTCCACTGCAAGCTCAAATGTTTCCGGTTTCACTGTGTTGGCAAGATTGATAATATACGGTGCATGTACAACAATCTCTTCAATCCCAGCCTTCTTCGCATACTCCCAGCCTGCATCAATGTTTAACTCTGAAATCTCTTTTCTTCTTGTGTTCTGAGGTGCTCCTGTATAAAGCATTAAAACATTCGCACCATAACTTTCCGCCTCCTTAACGGAAGCAAGAAACATTTCTTTTCCAGCCATTCCAACATGGGAACCAAGTTTTATCTGTGACATTTTTCTATTCTCCTATACTTTTTTAATTACTATTTCTATTTTTTATAACGATTGCCAGCAGATTTCATAACAAAATCCTTCATGGTTCTTTCATGTATCTGCCGACAGCACTTATCTGCTTTGCACCAGGCTTGACATTCCACGGAGCAGAAATTTTATCTCCGCAAGATACTCCCGGAACATATTATTTGGCAGAAAATACTTTGTAGACTCCGCAGCGATCCCACTGGCTTCTGCAAAGCCCTGCTTCTTTGCAATCTGCAGCGCCCGGAACATATGGAAATCATTGGTAATGATCCCGACCGTTGCATCCTCAGGTATCATGCCACGGCAATTCTTCAGATTCTCCTCTGTTGTTTTGGACTCTGTCTCAAAAAGGAGCCGGGCTTTTGGAATCCCGTTTTCCCGAAGGTAACGTCCCATACCATATGCTTCCTCGTAAGGCTCATTTTTTCCTTTGCCTCCGGACACAACACAGATCGTTTCCGGATTGTCATTTAAATATTCGATTGCTTTATCCAGCCTGTACTGAAGCACGACACTTGGCTTTCCATTTAACACCTGCGCCCCTAAAACAATCACATAATCGAGCCCCTGCTCTTCCTCCGTCTTCATACAGCGTATAATATTTCCCTCCACATAGACAAACGAGAGAAACAGTGCCGCACATACAACCGCTGCCACTATTTTCAGGAAATTAGGTATATGAGCCAGATATCCCCTCTGCGCCATCCATAAAAGCACAAAAAGAATGCCTGCAATGTCGATCCACACCAGGAAAAACTTCGTCCCTCCATTTCCAAGTACCGCGATTGAAATACCATATACCAGGCACAAAATGGCAAAAATCAATACGACTGCTTTCATGACTCGTCTCATTTCCTCTCTTCCTTTCTTCCAAGCTCCCAGAACGCCACCGCACTTGCTGCTGCAACATTCAGGGAATCCACACCATGCATCATCGGGATCATGACGGTGTAATCACAATCCGCGATCGTATCCTGCGCCAGTCCATCCCCTTCCGTTCCAAGGATCACTGCCAGCTTTTCTTCTGCAAGCAGGTTTGCATCATCAATATTTACCGATTCTTCTTTTAATGCCATGGCTGCCGACCTAAATCCCAGCTGTTGCAGCTGATCCATGCCATCTTTTGGCCAGGTCTGTTTTTTGTCTCCGATATAAGTCCATGGAACCTGAAACACAGTTCCCATGCTTACCCTTGCAGCTCTCCGGTAAAATGGATCCGCACAGCCTCTTGTCAGCAGCACGGCATCCATTCCCAGTGCGGCAGCGGAACGGAAAATTGCCCCGATATTCGTTGGATTCACAACATTTTCAAGCACTGCGATCCGTTTTGCATCCCGGCACAGATCTTCTACGGTTGGAAGCTTTGGTCTGTTCATGGCACACAACATGCCGCGCGTCAACGGATATCCTGTAATTTGCGAAAGCAAAGAAAGTTCACCCGTATACACCGGTACCTCTGGCCATTTTTTCAAAATCTCCTTTGCCTGCGTCTCGATATGGCTTTTTTCCATCAGAAAAGAAACCGGCTCGCAGCCACTATGAATCGCCCGTTCGATCACCTTCGGACTCTCTGCTATAAAAATCCCCGGATCCGGTTCATTATAATGTAAAAGCTGCGCCTCATTTAAACTTGTATACACCTTCAGTTCTTCCCTGTCCAAATCTGTTATTTCTATTATGTGGGACATCCTTTAGCTTCTCCTTACATATCGTTCTTTTGTTATCTTTTCATGCGAATATCCTGCAAAATCAATACTCTCTGCCAGTTTCCAGTTTTCTCCTATCACCAGTTTTACATCGGATGGATAAATCCGGTTCCAACGGTATACGATCAATTGTTCAATATCCGGATCTGAAAGATCGACTGTCTGTATTTCTACCAAAATATAATCTGCTTCTTTCGCTTCTGCAAAAGGATCCTCACTGATTTTTATATTCTTTATCTCCTCTTCAAACAGGCTTTTGCTATACTCATAAAGGTACAATTGGCTGTCCGCTGTCAGATTTAAGATATCCTGCGTTACAACACGGTCCTTGGACTGTCTTCTGTGATTAAACGCCATTCCGTTTTGGTCATCCAGGCATACGATTAATGTCATAGTCTCATCTTCTCTCTTTTTTCTCTACTATAACATAAAAAGATGCAGAATGGGAATGGGATTCTCTCTCTGCATCTTTTTTTCTACCAGCACTTACTGCATTTTCCAAGTCCTTCACGGATTGCTTCTGCTTCTGTAATTTGTGTTGCATTGGCTGGGTTTGTTTTTCCGCAATTATTTTTACTATGGTACTTTGAACCGGTTGCGGTTTTCCATACCAATACATCTCCGGAGCCACTTCCTGCGTTTGCATCATTGGATGCTGCTGCATTGTTATCTGTGCCCATCACAGCTGCTGCATTTTCGGCATCCGTGTTTCCTGTACCTGCGCCTTCAGAAGACTGACTGGATACTGTGCTCTCTGTGTTTTTCTTCTCATTTGACGTATTTGCTTTACTTCCAGTTGTCTTAGAATTACTATTTGAAGCACCGCCTGCTGCACCTGCTGCCAAATTACTGTCGCCTGTTGCATAATTAATTTCTACATCCGGCTGCACATTATAGCAATACACATTAAACAGAATCCCTGCTCCGGCGTCTTCCACAGACTCTGCTTCTATCTGAACACCACTTGCAATGAGGTTATCGCCCTCAAACACCGGCGTCACCCGATACATCACATGGTTCTTTGTTTCCTTAACATAATCGGCAACCATATTTTCAAATGGAAGCATTCCATCTACATTTAAGTAACGCGTACCTGTGATCAGATTCTTTGTATTTGCATTCTCGCCTGAAAGCTGATATCCGATCAAATGGCAACGGTTATACAGATACTTTCCATCTACCACATCATATTTGACCGTATGCCAGCCAGTCGGCTTTACAGAACCAATGCTTCCACGCTCTGTTGTCGGCATAAGGTCTGTTCCGATGCAGGCATAAGCTACGCCGCATCTTCCAAGGCGGTCTAAATCGCTGTAGAATTCATAAGAAGATGTTGCCAGGTCTGTCTCGAGAAACTCAGGTACGTTATGATTGATTGCCACATAAGGGCTTCCGGAATAAGCCGGAACATCTGACGCAGACAACGTAGCTTCTGCAGACGGCTTCGTCGGCTCTGCAGCGATCGCCTTTTCCACCTCAGTGGTGTCAGATTCTTCTGTCTGCGCTTCTGTCTCTGCTGTCTCTGAAGTTTCTGTTTCTTTCAGTTCTGTCTGCTGCGACTCTGTCTCCTGCGTTTCCGTCTCTGCTTTTGCTGCAGCCTCTGTTGCAATTTCCGCTACCTGCCCGGAATTCTTGTTTTCCGTCTGGGGCAGCATTCCCAGAGACACAAAAAATAAAAATCCTATTAGAATCGGTCTTAAGACTTTACTCTTCGGAAGATTTTCCCACATTTTACGAATTGGCTGCACTGGCAAGGATGCGATTCCAAGTAACAACATCAAAATGGTTCCTGCCTGGAAGCCATATGCCAGTAAGCACAACATGCAAAACACAGAAAAAATCCAGTTAAAAATCTTTACTGTTTTTTTCATTTTCACTTTCACCTCTGTCCTATTTTACAGCCGATATTATACTACAAAAATAATATATTGTGTTGTAGTTTTCATATCTTTTTTATAACTCTATAATGAACTCCTGATCACAGTGGAGTTTTATTTTTCAATTATGATAATGGCTGAATCGCATTCGTCAGTTCTGTATATTCCTCTTTTGTAATCGAAACATCCTCATTTGTTCCATCACCTCTGTAATAAGTTTCATTGCCATTCTCATCCGTTACTGTACCAAAATAAATCGTTTCAACAACCGTATCAGCACCGTTATATCTTCGCATTACAAAGTCGTCACTGTCAGCCCCTGCATGTGCATTTACAATCCAATAAGCATTATCATAATAGGCCAATAAGCATGTAATGCCTGTTCCTTCTCCTCTTGCAAACAGCATCACCTTATCGTCTTTTGCATCAAAAAAGCAGGCTCCATAAGGTCCTTTTAAAATAAGCTCGTCCTCTCCATCGTTATCAACATCTAAATATCCATATACAGAATACGAATCCCATTCTCCTCCATCTATATCGAAGCTCTTTACAGGAACTGTATCAAATCCGCTTCCAGCTTCATTTTCACAATATGCATCTATATCCCCATTCAAAAAAGCTTCAAATAAATTTTTGGAATCAGCACTGAGCGTGGCCTGTGCTGTCTTTACGCCGTCAGTATCTTTATTCTTTTTCTCAGTAATAAGCCAGTATCCAATGCATAAAAAAATTAAAATAACGGCTATCACGATCATAGCTAATGATATCATTCTTTGTTTTCTTTTTTTATTTGCTTTTCTTGTTTTTCGCATTTAGATCACACGTCCTTTTAAAAATTTTGCACAGGGGGGGTGATGCCCTATGAACACGCTTGAAGTTTTAACTTTAGTGCTAGTAATTTTTGCGGCTCTGTCATACATAGACGATCATAATAATAAAAAGAAATAGCATCC
>CAKRLC010000015.1 GCA_934358955.1 uncultured Roseburia sp.
ATAAATTGTCTGAATTTAATGTGCTTTATAAAAAATTAAAAAAATTGCAAAAAAAGGCTTGCATAATTTTTTTTCCTGTGATATACTCTGTGAGTACGGTTCGTTGGTCAAGCGGTTAAGACGCTGCCCTCTCACGGCAGAATCAGGGGTTCGATTCCCCTACGAACTGCTCTGTTATCGAAGGTAACAGAAAAGGTTAGAATGGCTCGTTGGTCAAGCGGTTAAGACGCCGCCCTCTCACGGCGGAATCAGGGGTTCGATTCCCCTACGAGCTGCTCTGTTATGCGAATAACAGCCCAACCCGGAATGTCAGAAACGTAAGTTTTTGGCATTTTTATTTTGTAATTAGGAAATTCCTTGGAATTCTCTATTACAAAAAAAGGCACTAATGTGCCAAGGCACATTCTTTTTTATATCTAACAGGGAAAAGGCTTGCAAAACAGCAGAATTAGTGATACCTTATATATGATAGCACGATGACTTGTATTGAGAGAGGACATAAAGCCCTCTCTCAATTTATGTTATGGCTTATCGTTGCTATGGATCAGAGAAAATTGAATATGGAAGGAAGAGGTGTACACATGTCGAAAAAAGAGATGTATGAAGCACGCACCGAGGAACTCATTACGCCGATCCTTGAACGCATGAACTTTGAACTGGTTGATGTGGAGTATGTCAAGGAAGGAAGCATCTGGTATTTAAGAGTCTACATTGACAAAGAGGGCGGTATTACGTCTGATGATTGTGCAGATGTATCCAGAGAGATGAATGAGATTCTTGACAGGGAGGATTATGTAGAAGGTTCTTATACATTTGAAGTAAGCTCCCCAGGTCTTGGAAGACCATTAAAAAAAGAGAAAGACTATGTGCGGAGTATGGGAAAGGAACTGGAGATCCGGACTTACCGCGCCATGAATAGACAGAAAGAATTTTACGGAATTTTAAAAGCATATGATGCTGATACAGTAACAATTGAGCAGGAAGACGGCACAGAACTGGTATTTGATAAAGGCGATATCGCATTGATCCGTCTGGCTTTTGATTTTTAACAACATAACAGGAAGGAAATAAGGAGGAAAAAAATGAGCAGCAATAATAATGAATTATTAGAAGCGTTGACAATACTGGAACAGGAAAAAAACATCAGCAAGGATACTTTGCTTGAAGCGATTGAGAATTCACTGATCACAGCATGCAAGAACCATTTTGGAACATCTGATAATGTAAAAGTTAACATTGATCCGGAAACATGCGAATATCATGTATTCCAGGAGAAAAAAGTAGTAGAAAAGGTAGAAGATCCTGTAGAAGAGATCAGCCTTGTGAATGCAAAAATGATCGATTCCAAATATGAACTGGATGATATCGTAAATGTAGAAGTAAAATCCAAAGAATTTGGACGTATCGCAACACAGAATGCAAAGAACGTTATTTTACAGAAGATCCGCGAAGAAGAAAGAAAAGTCCTTTACGATGAATACTACAGCAAAGAGAAAGATATCGTAACAGGAATCGTTCAGCGTTATATTGGAAAGAACGTAAGCATCAATCTTGGAAAGGTAGATGCAGTCCTGACTGAAAATGAACAGGTAAAAGGAGAAGTTTTCCAGCCGACAGAGCGTATCAAATTATATATCCTTGAAGTAAAATCTACTTCCAAGGGACCAAGAATCTTAGTTTCCAGAACACATCCGGAACTTGTAAAACGTCTGTTTGAAGCAGAAGTTGCAGAAGTAAAAGACGGTACTGTAGAAATCAAGGCAATTGCCCGTGAGGCAGGAAGTAGAACAAAGATCGCTGTATGGTCTAACGATCCTGATGTAGATCCAGTTGGCGCATGTGTCGGAATGAATGGTGCACGTGTCAATGCGATCGTAAACGAACTTCGTGGTGAGAAGATCGATATCATTACATGGAATGAGAATCCGGCAATGCTGATCGAGAATGCATTAAGCCCGGCAAAAGTAATTTCTGTTATCGCAGATGATGAAGAAAAAGCTGCAAAGGTAGTTGTTCCGGATTACCAGTTATCCCTTGCCATCGGTAAAGAAGGACAGAATGCAAGACTTGCAGCAAGACTTACAGGATTCAAGATCGATATCAAGAGTGAGACTCAGGCGAGAGAAGCAGGCGATTTCTTTGATTATGAGAATGAATATGAAGATGATGAATACTATGAGGAAGATGGCGAATATCAGGATGATGCTGATTACCAGAATGAGGAAGCAGAGTATTCAGAAGAAGAATAATCGAGGCGGACAGAAACTATGGCAAATAAAAAGATTCCGATGCGTCAATGCATAGGCTGTGGAGAAATGAAGCCGAAAAAAGAAATGCTGAGAGTAATAAAAACAGCAGAAAACGAAATAATCTTAGATACAACCGGTCGGAAGAATGGCAGAGGTGCATACATTTGTCCCGGAAATGAATGTTTGCAGAAAGCGATCAAAGGAAAAGGATTAGAACGATCATTCAAGATGCCAATTCCAAAAGAGGTGTATGAAGTGCTTACAAAGGAGATGGAAGAATTTGAGACCAGATAAAGTACTGTCCATGTTAGGCATTGCAGCAAAATCCGGTAGTGTCGTAAGTGGTGAGTTTTCAACGGAGAAAGCAGTAAAAGATGGAAGAGCGTGCCTGGTGATCGTGGCAGGAGATGCCTCTGATAACACCAAAAAAATGTTTACCAATATGACCGACTTTTATGAGGTTCCAATGTTTGTTTATTCTGACAAAGAAACATTAGGACATTGTATAGGAAAAGAATTTCGGGCATCGCTTGCAATTGTAAATGAAGGTCTTGCACGTTCCGTAGAAGACAAATTGAAACAGGCAACAACTGAATAATGGAGGAGTCAGGATATATGGCAAAAATGAGAGTTCATGAACTTGCAAAAGAATTAGAAATAAAGTCACAGGAAATAATAGAAGCCTTAGGCGGTACACAATACGAAGTAAAATCCGCAAACAGCAATGTGGATGATGCTGCGCAGGAAATCGTTCGTAAAAAATATAACAAAGCAACTGCACCAAAAGCAGAGCCGGCGAAAGCGAAGGCAGAAACAACAGCTCCTGCAAAGGAAGAGGCAAAGCCAGCTTCCGAAGCAGACCAGGAAAGACCAAAGAAAAAATCAAGCATTACAGCTGTTTTTAATGCACAGTACAGTAAAGGTGCCGGTCATGGAAACAATAACGGAAGAAGACCAAACCAGGGTGGCAGAAACAATGGCCGTCCAGGAGCAAACGGTGGTTCCTATGAGAACCGCAGACCGCAGGGTGACCGTCAGGAAAGAAACGGACAGAATGGAAGAGCTGCACAGCAGGCGAAGCCATCTATGTCCGGTCAGGATATGAGAAAGTATTTTGACAGCCTTTTAAATCCAAACGCAGGCAAAGAAACAGAAGCTGCACCAAAGGCTGAGGAAGTAAAAACAGAAACAACTGCCCAGACTCCGGTAACACAGGAGAGAGTTTTCAAAAAACCAACTGAAAATGTATATGAGCAGATGCGTCAGCAGGAAAGAGCAGCAAGAAGTAATCAGGATAACAGACGTCCACAGGGAGATCGCCCGGCAAGAAGCGGACAGAACGGTTATAACAACCGTAACAATGGTGACAGACCGAACCGTCCACAGGGTGACCGCCCATACAGAAATAATAATGGCGAAGGTGGTTATAATAACCGTAACAATGGTGACAGACCAAACCGTCCACAGGGAGATAACAGAGGAGCCAGACCAAATGGTAACAATCAGAGACCTTACCAGAATGGAAGACCGGGTCAGAATTTTAATCAAGGTGATCGCAACGGCAACCGCGGTAATTCATATCGCGGCAAAGAATCTAATACCGGAAGACTGGATCGTGAAATTGACAAATTTAACAAAGATTCAGCACCATTAGCAGATGAGATCCGTGGAAAAGAGACTCGTGATAGAGAACGCGATAACAAGAACCGCAACGGAAAACAGCGTGGTGATTATGATGTACTCGGAAGCAAAAAACAGGAACGTTTTGTAAACCTTGAGAAAAATGGCGGAAAGAAAAAACCACAGCAGCAGCCACAGCCAAAACAGGAAGAAGAAGTGATCAAAACACTCGTACTTCCGGAGAAATTAACGATCAAGGATCTGGCAGACAAGATGAAAGTACAGCCGGCAGTGATCGTAAAGAAATTATTCTTAAAGGGAACGATGGTAACAGTGAACCAGGAGATCGACTACGACCAGGCAGAAGAGATCGCACTGGAATTCAACTGTATCTGTGAACCGGAAGAAAAGATTGATGTGATCGCAGAGCTGTTAAAAGAAGAAGATGATCCGGAAGAGACATTAGTACCACGTCCACCGGTAGTTTGTGTTATGGGTCACGTTGACCATGGTAAAACATCCCTTCTGGATGCAATCCGCTCTACAAGAGTAACAGACCGTGAGGCAGGTGGTATTACACAGCATATCGGTGCATCTGTTGTATCCATTAACGGACAGAACATCACATTCTTAGATACACCTGGACACGAAGCATTTACAGCAATGCGTATGCGTGGCGCAAATTCTACAGACATTGCGATCCTCGTTGTAGCAGCCGATGATGGTGTAATGCCTCAGACCGTAGAAGCAATCAACCATGCAAAAGCAGCTGGTGTAGAGATTATTGTTGCAATCAATAAGATTGATAAACCAAGTGCAAATATCGACCGTGTAAAACAGGAATTATCCGAGTACGAACTGATCCCGGAAGACTGGGGCGGAAGCACTATTTTCTGCCCGGTATCTGCACATACAAAGGAAGGTATTGATAACCTGCTTGAAATGATCCTGTTAACAGCAGAGGTTCTGGAATTAAAAGCAAATCCAAAACGTAATGCAAGAGGTCTTGTAATTGAGGCACAGTTAGATAAAGGACGTGGAGCAGTTGCAACAGTACTGGTGCAGAAAGGTACTTTAAAAGTAGGTCAGCCGATCGCATGCGGAAGCTGTTATGGTAAAGTACGTGCAATGATCGATGATCAGGGAAGACGTGTAAAAGAAGCAGGACCTTCCACACCGGTAGAGATCCTTGGATTATCCTCAGTACCGGAAGCAGGTGAAACATTTGTTTCTCCGGATACAGAAAAAGAGGCAAGAGCATTTGCAGAGACTTACATCTCCGAAAGCAAGAATAAGCTGATCGAGGATACAAAGGCAAAGATGTCCTTAGACGATCTGTTCTCACAGATCCAGTCCGGAAATGTCAAAGAACTGAACATCATTGTAAAAGCAGATGTACAGGGTTCTGTAGAGGCAGTAAAACAGAGTCTTGTAAAATTATCAAACGAAGAAGTTGTCGTAAAAGTCATTCATGGTGGTGTAGGAGCGATCAACGAATCCGATATTATTCTTGCATCTGCATCTAATGCGATCATCATCGGATTTAACGTTCGTCCGGATCCGACTGCAAAAGTAACTGCAGAGCGTGAAAATGTAGACGTACGTCTGTACAAGGTTATCTACAGTGCCATTGAAGATGTGGAAGCTGCCATGAAGGGTATGTTAGATCCTGTATTTGAAGAGAAAGTAATTGGTCATGCAGAAGTAAGACAGATCTTTAAGGCATCCGGAGTTGGTAATATCGCAGGTTCTTATGTCTTAGACGGTGTATTCCAGCGTGGATGTAAAGTCCGTATTTCCCGTGAAGGAACACAGATCTTTGAAGGAAATCTTGCTTCCTTAAAGAGATTTAAAGATGATGTAAAAGAGGTAAAAGCAGGATACGAATGTGGTCTTGTATTCGAAGAATTTAATGATATCGCCGAGTTTGACCAGGTAGAAGCATACATCATGGTTGAGGTTCCTAGGTAGGAAGTGAGGCTTAAAAAATGAGAAAAAACAGTATAAAAAATACCCGTATCAATGGAGAGGTATTAAAAGAATTAAGCAATATTATTCGTGGTGAGATCAAAGATCCACGCATCAATCCGATGACGAGCGTGGTTGCTGTTGAGGTTGCACCGGATTTAAAAACATGCAAAGCATATATCAGTGTCCTGGGGGATGAAAAATCCCAGCAGGATACATTAAAAGGATTAAGAAGCGCTGAAGGCTATATCCGCATGCTTCTTGCAAAGAATATTAATCTCCGCAACACACCGCAGATCACATTTATTTTAGACCAGTCCATTGAATATGGTGTTAAAATGTCCAAAATGATCGATGACGTAACCCGTGCGGATGCGGCATCCGGAACAACAGATGAAACAGAGGATGTTCAATGACAAATTTAGATGTTTTTCTGGCAGAAGCAGATACGATCGCCATTGCAGGTCATGTGAGACCGGATGGCGACTGTGTCGGATCCTGTCTTGCAACCTATAATTACATAAAAACATATTATCCGCATGCTAAGGTGGATCTGTATTTAGAACCGATCCCGAATATTTTCAAATTCATGAAGCGTTCTGAGGAGATCCAGAGTGAATGGCCGGATGACCGCAGCTATGAGCTGTTTATCGCACAGGACTGCGGAGATACATCCAGACTTGGAAATGCGGCAAAGTATTTTGAAACTGCAGCCCATACGATCTGTGTAGATCATCATGTGAGTAACCAGAGCTTTGCGGAGCATAATTATATTTTCCCGGATGCAAGCTCTACCAGCGAGCTGATATTTGAATTGCTGCCATATGAGCGCATTGACCGGGAAATTGCAGAATGCATCTATACAGGCATTATTCATGATACGGGTGTATTCCAGTATTCCAGCACCTCCAGAAGAACGATGGAGATAGCAGGAAAGCTAATGGAAAAAGGAATTGATTTCTCAAGGATCGTAGATGAAACATTTTTTACCAAGACTTATAATCAGAATCAGATTATGGGACTTGCCCTTGTAAAAAGCAAGCTGCACCTGAATGGAGCCTGTATTTCCAGCGTGATCACAAAGGAAGAAATGAAAGAATACGATGTTTTGCCAAAGCATCTTGACGGCATCGTAAGCCAGCTTCGCGTCACAAAAGATGTAGAAGCAGCCATCTTTTTATATGAACTTTTAGATGGCGAATTTAAAATCAGTACAAGATCAAAAAATCTGGTAGATTTATCCCAGATTGCGGTAAAATACGGTGGCGGCGGTCATAAGAGAGCAGCCGGATTCTCCATGAAAGGAGAGCCTGAGCAGATTGTCAAAACAATTGTTGCGGATATTGCCGCACAGCTGCCATAATGATAAAATGCAAAAAAAGGATACAATATGGTCAACGGAATCATTAATGTATATAAGGAAAAAGGATATACTTCCTTTGATGTAGTTGCGAAGCTTCGCGGTATCTTTAAGCAGAAAAAAATCGGACACACAGGGACACTTGATCCGGATGCGGAAGGAGTGCTGCCTGTGTGTCTTGGTAAAGCGACAAAAGTCTGCGAGCTTCTGACAGATAAAAGCAAAGAGTATGAGGCTGTCCTGATGCTCGGAAAAATTACAGATACACAGGACATGACAGGAACTGTGCTGGAAGAACATGAAGTGAATGTAACGGAGCAGGAAGTCCGGGAAATAATACATTCCTTTGTAGGTGAATCCAGACAGGTGCCACCGATGTATTCAGCTTTAAAGGTGAATGGACAGAAGCTGTGCGACCTTGCCCGTGCAGGGAAAACAGTCGAGCGTCAGCCAAGACCGATCACCATTTTTTCTATCGAGATCCTGAAGATAGAATTGCCAAGGGTACGCATGCGTGTCCATTGCTCAAAGGGAACCTATATCAGGACGTTATGCCAGGATATCGGAGAAAAGCTTGGCTGCGGAGGATGCATGGAGCAGCTTCTTCGGACAAGGGTTTCAGAATTTTCCCTTTCTGATGCAAAAAAAATCGGCGAGATCGAGGAACTCGTGCATGAATATACCGAAGGAGTTCCACCACAGGAGTGGAATGCGGCAATGTTCCCCTTTGTTTCTCCTGTAGATGCTGTTTTTTCGCAGTATTCGAAAGCAATCGTTCCGGATCTGTATGCAAAACCATTATATAATGGAAACCGGATCGAACCGGAAATGCTATTGGACTTCCAGACATCAATGACAGAAGAGCCAATCAGAATTTATGATGAAAAGGAGCACTTTATCGGAATTTATGAATTCCAGCAGGAGCGGGGCAATTTTAAACCTGTGAAAGTGTTTATGGAAGAATGAAATATTTTAAAAATACAACAGAATTTCAAGTAACAGAACCAACGGTAATATCTCTTGGAAAGTTTGATGGAATCCATCGCGGACATGAGCTCCTGATGGAACAGCTTGCCAAAAAGAAAAAAGATGGTCTTAAAACAGCTATTTTTACATTTGATATTCCACCAAAAAAGAATGTCGAACATGTCGAAGCAAAGGTTCTTACAACAAATGAAGAAAAAATGCATATTTTTGAGGAGCTTGGTATTGATTATCTCGTAGAGTGTCCATTTACAAAAGAAATCATGTGCATGGAACCAGAGAATTTTATCCGGATGCTCGTGGAGAAGCTGTCTGTGAAATGCATCGTTGCGGGGGAAGATTTCCATTTTGGACATAACCGCCGCGGTGATTATGAGATGCTCCGGAAATATGCCGGTGAATATGGTTATGAAGCGATCATCTTAAAGAAAATGAAAGAGGATGCCAGAGATATCAGCAGTACCTTTGTAAGGGAAGAGATCGCTGCCGGTAATATCGAAAAAGCAAATCATTTGCTTGGCTATCATTATTTCGTGAAGGGTGTTGTAAAGCATGGAAACCGGATCGGCAGAACGATCGGCATCCCGACTGTGAATCTGCTTCCACCGGAGGAAAAGCTGTTGCCGCCGTTTGGTGTTTATGTAACAGAAGTGTTAATTGACGGTAAAAGATACCGCGGCGTTACAAATGTTGGGTGCAAACCGACGATCGAAGGAAAGAATCCGGTCGGTGTTGAGACACATCTTCTGGAATTCCGGGAGGATGTTTACGATCAGGTAGTTACAGTGGAGTTTATCCACCGGCTGAGGGAAGAACGAAAGTTCGAAAATATTGAAGCGCTGAAAGAGCAGATGCAAAAGGATATCGCATTTGCCGGAAGTTATTTTGAAAAAGAAAGCGTATAACGAAACCTTTTAAATAGTAGGTGTGATACCGTTATACTCATAATATTTTGTGGCTGACAGCTAAATATTACAGAAATATTACAAGATGTAATTGACAATGTAATATTTAGCTGTTATACTGTAAAAAGTTTGAAAAAATCTTATGGGGAAGGTCATGGTTATTTTATGAAATCAAAATATATCAGAGCATTGTGTCTTGGAGTAGCCGGAACATGTATTATTTCTGTAACTGCATATAGTAATGTATCAGGTAAAAGTACCAATGGTACAGCCATTCAGCCGGATACAGCTCTGACAGCAGGAATTGCTTCTGTAATGGCTTCTGCGTTATCTGATGATACAGCTGAGGTTACTGAGACCGTTGGCGCAAGAATGGCAGCTGGTCAACAGGAAGATACTGAACAGATTGATACAACAGAACAGGTGGATGCGACAGAACAGCCACAGGAAACAGAAGCAGCGCTGGCAATGGACGAAACAGCAGAAGAAGCTTCGGCACAGCCAGTAGAGACAGCGTCTGTTTATGGATATCAGAATCTCGGAATCGCTGTGGTAGACGGCAACCTGAATGTAAGAGAGGCTCCTGGTACAGATGCGTCTTTAGTTGGAAAAATGCCAAATCATGCTGCCTGCGAGATCCTTGGCACAGATGGTGAATGGACACAGATCCAGTCCGGCGAAGTAAGCGGCTATGTAAAATCAGAGTATCTTGTTACAGGAAGTGAAGCAGCAGCCCTTGCAGAAGAAGTAAAAGAAACAATTGCAAAAGTTACAACGACAACGCTTTATGTGCGTGAAGAACCGAATACAGATTGCAGTATCGTCACAGCGATGCCACTTGGTGAAGAACTCGAAGTAATGGAGATTCTTGATGGCTGGGTAAAGGTCAGCATTGACAGTGATGAAGGATATGTATCAGCGGATTATGTAGAAGTCGCAACAGAGCTTCCTACCGCTATGACGATGACAGAAGTTCGCTACGGACAGGGCGTATCCGACGTGCGTGTCGACCTGGTACAGTATGCCTGCCAGTTTGTTGGAAATCCTTATGTATGGGGAGGAACCAGCTTAACAAGAGGTGCAGACTGCTCCGGATTTGTTATGAGTGTATTTGCCAATTATGGTGTTTCACTGCCTCATTCATCGGTATCCCAGGCAAATTGCGGAACCAAGATTTCTTCCTCCGAAGCACAGCCAGGGGATCTGTTCTTCTATGGAAATGGAAGCAGAATCAATCACGTTGCTATTTATATTGGAAATGGACGTGTTGTACATGCAAGTTCACCAAAAACCGGAATCAAGATTTCAGGTGCATTCTATAGAAATCCGGTCAAAGTAGTCCGTGTATTACAGAACTAGAAAAATAAAAATTATTGTTTACAATTCGAAAACGGTATGGTATACTAAGCCAGTATGAAATTAGCCCATATTCGGTAACTGGACACTCCGACCTTTTGCTGAGTATCATGCATTATCGGGCGATTAAGAATAAGAAGGAGGATCATAAACATGATCGCAAAAGAAAAGAAACAGGAAATTATCGCTAAATACGGCAGAACAGCAAATGATACTGGTTCACCAGAGGTACAGGTAGCTCTTTTAACAGCTCGTATCACTGAGTTAACAGATCATTTAAAAGAGAACCCAAATGATCATCATTCCAGAAGAGGTCTTCTGAAAATGGTAGGTCAGAGACGTGGTTTATTAGCTTACTTAAAGAAAATGGATATCGAAAGATACCGTGCATTAATCGAGAGCTTAGGCTTAAGAAAATAGTGAATGCAAGTGAGCATGTGAATAGAGCGGATCTTTTGCCGCTCTATTTTATTGCTTGTATATTGCAGGTATTTCTAGTAGAATAAAAAAGACAGAAGTTTATCATCCGAGACCACTGAAGGATACATGACGTTGCTCGTGTATGGTTCAGTAGTTTCGGTACTTCTGTTATGACCGGTCGCTGTGCCGGCATAAAAAGACAGAAAAGAGAAGACTCTTTTCAGAGAAAAAAGGAGAAAAAAGATGTATAAAAGTTTTTCAATGGAACTTGCAGGCAGAACTCTGACCGTTGACATCGGAAGAGTATGTGCACAGGCAAATGGTGCTGCACTGATCAAATATGGTGAGACAACAGTATTATCAACTGTTACCGCTTCTGACAAACCAAGAGATGGCGTAGATTTCTTCCCACTCAGCGTTGAATTTGAAGAGAAGATGTATGCAGTAGGTAAGATCCCTGGAGGATTTAATAAGAGAGAAGGAAAAGCATCTGAGAATGCGATCCTTACATCCCGTGTAATTGACCGTCCGATGAGACCATTATTCCCGAAGGATTACCGCAATGATGTTACATTAAATAACATGGTAATGTCTGTAGATCCTGAATGCCGTCCGGAAGTTGTTGGTATGATCGGTTCTGCATTAGTAACAACAATGTCCGATATTCCATTCGATGGACCATGTGCTATGACACAGATGGGTATGATCGACGGAGAATTTATCGTAAACCCTTCCCAGAAAGTATGGGATGAAGGAGATTTACAGTTAACCGTTGCTTCTACCAGAACAAAGGTTATCATGATCGAAGCAGGAGCAAATGAGATCCCGGAAGAGAAAATGATCGAAGCTATCTATAAATGTCATGATGTCAACCAGACCGTGATCGAATTTATGGATAAGATCGTTGCTGAATGCGGCAAACCAAAACATGAATATACAAGCTGTGCTATCCCGGAAGAGATGTTCGCAGCTATGAAAGAAATCGTAACACCTGAGGATATGGAGAATGCTGTTTTCACAGATGAAAAACAGAAACGTGAAGAAAATATCCGTCAGATCACAGACAAATTAGCAGAGGCATTTGCTGAGAATGAAGAATGGCTTGCTGTTTTAGGTGAAGCAGTATACCAGTATCAGAAGAAGACTGTCCGTAAGATGATCTTAAAAGATCACAAACGTCCGGATGGCCGTGCAATCAATCAGATCCGTCCATTAGCAGCTGAAGTAGATCTCATTCCTAGAGTTCACGGTTCTGCAATGTTCACACGAGGACAGACACAGATCTGCGATGTTGTTACATTAGCACCATTATCTGAAGTACAGAAGATCGATGGCTTAGATGCCAACGTTACAACAAAGAGATATATGCATCAGTATAACTTCCCTGCATATTCTGTAGGTGAGACAAAAGTTTCCCGTGGTCCAGGACGTCGTGAGATCGGTCATGGAGCATTAGCAGAGAAAGCATTAATGGCAGTATTACCTACAGAGGAAGAATTCCCATATACAATCCGTGCGGTGTCTGAGACATTCGAATCCAATGGTTCTACTTCTATGGCATCTACCTGTGCATCCTGTATGGCTCTTATGGCAGCCGGCGTACCGATCAAGTCTATGGTAGCAGGTATTTCCTGTGGTCTTGTAACAGGTGAGACAGATGATGATTACATCGTATTAACAGATATCCAGGGACTCGAAGATTTCTTCGGTGATATGGACTTTAAAGTAACTGGTACTCATAAAGGTATCACAGCAATCCAGATGGATATTAAGATCCATGGATTAACAAGACCGATCGTAGAGGAAGCAATCGCCAGAACACGCGAAGCAAGACTTTACATCATGGACGAAGTAATGAGCAAGGCAATCGCTGAACCTCGTAAAGAAGTTGGCGCATATGCACCAAAGATCATTCAGATCCAGATCGATCCAAATAAGATCGGTGATGTTGTCGGACAGAAGGGTAAGACAATCAACGAGATCATTGCACGTACCGATGTGAAGATCGATATCACAGATGACGGTGCAGTTTCTGTATGTGGTACAGATAAAGAAAAGATGAATCAGGCAATCGATATGATCAGAACGATCACAACTGATTTTGAAGAAGGACAGATTTTCACAGGAACAGTTGTAAGCATCAAAGAATTCGGTGCATTCGTTGAATTTGCTCCTGGAAAAGAAGGAATGGTACACATTTCCAAGATTTCCAAAGAAAGAATCAACCGCGTAGAAGATGTTCTTACATTAGGTGATAAAGTGACAGTGATCTGTCTCGGAAAAGACAAGATGGGAAGAATCAGCTTCTCCATGAAGGATGTTCCGGAAAATAAATAATGTTTTATCAAGCTCATGGTACCGTTTCAGATACCATGAGCTTTTTTTTAGTTATATGGCTAGGTTGCGCGGTGATAAGAAGTATATCACATATTGTGACCCGCCGCAGACACGATTATTCTATTATTGTGTGCTAAAAGGTCTGTCTCATAACCTTTATTAGCAACTTATACAAAAAAATATTCCAGGTTTCTCTTTGTGCAATGGAAATGAGACTCATGAATCGTGGAAGCCTTTGCTGAACACGATTCACGCTTTCAAGAGGCTCATTGGAATGCTTTGCACAACGAAACCTGGAATATCTTTTTGTGAAAGTTGCTAATGTAAACTTAAATGTAGACCGGTTATCTTTCAATTCTTTAGAAGTTGCACGGTCATTATAAGAGGAACATCATATAGTAATAAAAAAAGGTTTTTATGGATCGTGTAAAAAGAGTGATACATTGTGACCGTGCATACCGGATGGGATTAAGCGGGAATCATATTACGGTCGCAGTGATGGATACGGGGATTGCTCCCCATATAGATTTTGGACAGAGAATTCTGTACTTTCAGGATTTTTGTAACGGGAAACTGGCAGCATATGATGATAATGGACACGGTACACATATTTCAGGCATTATAGGTGGAGATGGAAGAATGTCAAAGGATAACAGAGGAATCCACCTGCTTAGCGGAATAGCGCCGCGTGTGGATCTGATTGCTCTAAAGGTTTTAGATAAAGATGGAAACGGTGTTACAGACCATGTGATCGAAGCAATTGACTGGATTTTAAAAAATAAGGAAAAATATAAGATACGGATATTAAACATATCCGTTGGTATGGTGGCAGGTGCCAGAAAGGAAGAACAGGAGCGACTGCTTCATGCAGTGGAAGAAGTCTGGAATCAGGGCATTATGGTGATCACTGCTTCCGGAAATAACGGACCAAAAGAAAACTCTGTAACCATCCCCGGAATTTCAAGAAAAGTATTGACAGTAGGGAGCTGGGATGATTATGTGACGGAAAAAGGAAAACGGCCAAAGCATTATAGTGGCGTAGGACCGACATCCTGCTGCATTTTAAAGCCGGAAATACTTGCACCTGGAACGAATGTAAAAAGCTGCAGCAGAGATGGAAGAGGTTATTCTGTGAAAAGCGGGACATCCATGGCGGCACCGGTTGTTACCGGGGCAGTGGCGTTGGCATACGAGAAATATCCGGATCATACACCGGCTGATATGAAATTAAAGCTGTATGAAAGTGCTTATCCGAGAGGGGAACAGCTCGGAAGAAAATGCTGGGGAATGCTACATGTAGGCAATCTTGTCGTTTGACATTTGAAATGCCAACTATTAAAATAGGGAACAGAAGGGACGATGGGATAAAATGAAAAAAATAGCACACTTAATATTAGGAAGATTTTCGATTGTTGCGTTAACGATCATAGTACAGTTTGTCTGGCTGGTTATGGTGCTGTACCAGTTCAGCTATCAGTTCACATCTGCCAACCTGGCAATCCGTTTTCTTGCGATCATTGTGGTTCTTATGATCGTAAACCGCTGGACTAATCCGGCAAATAAGCTTTCATGGACATTTATTATTTTGCTATCACCATTAACAGGGCTGCTTCTGTATCTTATTTTTGGAAGGTCTGATCTCACCAGACGGACACAGGAAAATATGGATCGGGTTAATCGGGAGGTGAGTGCAAATCTCTATCAGACACTTGAGGTAAAAGAACAGCTTCAAAAGGAAGATCTTGCAGCATACCGGCAGTCAGAATATATTAACACCTGGGGAGGCTTTCCGATTTATCATAACACGAAGACAAAATACTATGACTGCGGAGAAAAAATGTTTCCGGATATGCTTGAGGAATTGAAAAAAGCAGAGCACTTTATTTTCCTGGAATACTTTATTGTAGAGCAGGGCGTTATGTTTGATGCGATCGTAGATATTCTGGAACAAAAGAGCAAAGAGGGTGTGGATGTGCGCCTTATCTATGATGACATCGGCTGCGTCAGCACACTTCCGCCAAAGTTTTACAAGACAATGCAGGCAAAAGGCATCCAATGTGAAGTCTTTAATCCATTTCGCCCGATCATGTCTGTTATCATGAATAACCGTGATCACAGAAAGATATTTGTAATAGACGGAAAGGTTGGTTTTACCGGCGGTATTAATCTGGCAGACGAATATATCAACAAACGGGTCAGATTCGGTTATTGGAAGGATACCGGTGTCCGTCTGGAAGGAGAGGCTGTCTGGAGTATGACAGCAATGTTCCTTGAAATGTGGAATTATATAAAACGTTCCAGCGAGGACTACAAACAGTTTATGCCGCAGGTATATCAGACGAAAGCATTTGAGCAGGATGGCTTTGTACAGCCGTACGGTGACAGTCCGCTTGATCATGAGACGGTAGGAGAAAACATTTATTTAAACATCATTAATCATGCGCAGAATTATGTGTATATTTTTACGCCATATCTGATTATCGACAATGAGATGCTTACCTGCCTGTGTAATGCAGCAAAAAGAGGTGTCGATATCCGGATCGTTACACCGGGGATTCCGGACAAGAAAATGATCTATCTGCTGACACAGTCCTATTATGAGCCATTACTGAAAAGCGGCGTAAAAATTTACCAATACACACCGGGGTTTATTCATGCAAAAAGCTTTTTATGTGATGATAAAATCGGTACGGTTGGCAGTATAAATCTTGACTACCGAAGCCTTTATCTGCACTTTGAATGTGGCGTGTTCATGTACCGGACATCTGCACTTGTGCAGTTAAAAGAGGATTGCAGAAATACGTTTGCGGCTTCTGATGAAATAACACTGGAGTTTTGCAAACGCCAGAATGTATTCGTTCGTATATTCCAGGGACTGATGCGTCTGTTCGCACCATTGCTGTAAAATGAGGTACTAAGGCAGATACATCTGAATGGATTTTATAAAATAATCTTTATAGACAGCAGCGGCAGCGTCTTCATTGCACAGGATGTCAACGGTTCCAAGCTCTTTGCCGTTAAGCCGGTATACAGCGCGCCCGACCGGATCTCCGGCAGCAAAAGGAGCTTCTGCAAATTCTGGGAGTTCCAGTTCTTTTGTGATGCCAGACAAATCAGAGCCATCTGTAACAACATATTGAAAAGGGGATCGATAGCGAAGTGTTACTTCGTCGGAGATTCCTTTTTTTAATGGAAGGGGCGGAAGCTGATCCAGGTTTTCATCGGTATAGATCCGGCAATGTGCGAAGCCATAGTTTAGGAGCGCAGCCGCATCGGAAAAACGGACTTTATAATCAGGTGCTGCCATAATAACGGCGATCAGCTCCGTATCATCCTTTTTGGCGGTGGCAGAGACACAATATTTTGCAAGGCTCGTTGAGCCGGTTTTTAGACCGGTTGCATAAGGGTACTGGCGGATCATCTTATTTGTATTTGTCAGGCCAAATTCTTCGGAGCCACGTCTTGTGACATGTGTGATCGTGTCCGTCCAGATTGTTGCGTACTCATGGATCTTCGGATATTTTGTGATAAGCTCGCGGGACATCAGGGCAACATCATAGGCGCTGGTCTGGTGTCCTTCCGTATCAAGTCCGCAGCAATTCACAAAAGTAGTATCTGCCATGCCAAGCCCGACAGCACGTTCATTCATCTTTTCTACAAAAGCCTGTTCACTGCCACAGATAAATTCAGCCATAGCAACGGAAGCATCATTTGCGCTTGCTACACTGATACATTTGATCATCGTATCGACGGTCTGTGTTTCACCGGCTTCTAAAAAGACCTGGGAGCCACCCATACTGGCGGCATATTCAGAGACGGTCACGGTATCATCAAATGCGATCTGACTGGCTTCTAATGCATCAAAAATCAAGAGCAGTGTCATGATCTTTGTAATACTGGCAGGATGCAGGATCGCATGAGAATCCTTTTCGTATAAAATAGTTCCTGTGGAGGCCTCCATCAGGAGAGCGCTTGGAGCAGAGAGCTGCATGGAATCGGAAGATGTACCATCTGCTAGTTGTGTTTCAGGAGAAGATGCGCCAGATTCGGCACTCAGAAGGCCGCCAGATTCCATGCAGATGGCAGGTATGGGAGAAATACCTTCGAAAAATAAAAACACAGTAAGAAGGACAGGGCAGAAATAATGCATTTTAAATACCTCCGTAGGGATGTGGCACACTTATGTTCTAATTTATTTTAGTGGAAGAACCTGTACAATATGCTTGCTTTTTTTCTTTTTTCCATATAAAATTGATACATTGCAGTAAATGTTAAACGACTGCCTGATAAAATCATTGTCACATAGCAAATGACATTGGATACAAATATAAGGGAGTACCCTGTATGGAATTGACAGTAAAGCTGCAGGTGTTTGAAGGACCATTAGATCTGTTACTTCACCTGCTTGAAAAGAATAAAGTAAATATTTATGACATCCCGATCGTTGAGATCACAAAGCAATATTTAGAGTACATTGCGCAGATGCAGCGTGATGATTTAAACGTAATGAGTGAATTTCTTGTGATGGCAGCAACCCTGATCGATATCAAATCACGCATGCTCCTTCCAAAGCAGGAATCTGAGGAGGAAGAACCGGAAGATCCAAGAGCAGAGCTCGTTCAGCAGTTATTGGAATATAAGATGTATAAGTACATGGCATATGAATTAAAGGACCGGCAATTAGAAGCCGAACAGCTTTTTTTTAAAAAGCCGACGATCCCGTCCGAGGTCGCAGAATACGAAGAGCCTGTGGACTTAGAAGAGCTTGTAGGAGACTTAAATCTTGCCAGACTGAATCAGATTTTTAAAACGATCATGAAAAAACAAAATGACAAGATAGATCCTGTCCGGTCAAAATTTGGCAAAATAGAAAAAGAAGAGGTATCCCTTTCTGATAAAATGATCTATGTGGAAGAGTATTGTAAAACACATAAAAGATTCAGTTTCCGGAATCTCTTAGAGGCGCAGCATGGAAAAATGCAGGTGATCGTCACCTTTCTTGCAATCCTTGAGATGATGAAAATGGGAAAAATGTTTATTTCCCAGGAAACAACCTTTGGGGACATCCTGATAGAATCAAAATAATAGCAGAGGCATAGCAGATATTAATATGGAAGAAAAAAATTATGAAGCCATCGTGGAAGCAATTCTTTTTACAATGGGAGAATCGGTGGAATTGGAAAAGATTGCTGATGCATTGGAGCTTAGCGAAGAAGAAACAAAAAGTATTATTGAAAATCTGATGCACGAATATGAAAAACCGAGCATCGGAATGAAAATTATCGAATTAGACGGCGCGTATCAGATGTGCACCAAAAGTGAGATGTATGAATATCTGATCCGGATCGCAAAGCAGCCGAAGAAACATGTGTTGACGGATGTACTTCTGGAGACACTTTCGATCATTGCCTATAAACAGCCAATCACAAAGGCTGAGATTGAGCGTATCAGAGGTGTATCCTGCGACCATGCAGTGAATAAGCTGGTGGAATACAATCTTGTACGGGAATTAGGAAGACTGGATGCACCGGGGCGGCCGCTTCTGTTTGGAACAACGGAAGGCTTTTTAAGGAGCTTTGGCGTACAGTCGATTGAAGAGCTTCCGGTGTTGAATCCGGTACAGATCGAAGAATTTAAACAGGAAGCAGAAGAAGAGATGCGCGTGAAGCTTGATATTTAAGGAGCAGTTTCATATCCCTGATTTTTTTGCATATAAATGGATGGAATAAAAAATCTGGTGTGGCAGCTTGAACTTGAAAAAAAAGATATCAATTTTTCTGTGTATCTGTATGATCGTTGGAGGCATTGTATTACCGCAGACAGTTTGTGCGGAAGATGTAAAAGAAAGTGAACTCTATGCCAGGGCGGCTGTTTTGATGGATGGAGATTCCGGGAGAGTGCTGTACAGCAAAAATGGCTTAGAACCGCTTGCAAATGCGAGCACAACCAAAATCCTGACGTGCATTATCGCACTGGAAAATTGCGATTTGGAACAGACGGTTGAATTTTCTGCGAGGGCAGCGTCTGCACCTAAGGTTCATCTTGGGGCAGCGGCCGGGAAAAAATTCCGGATGAAAGATCTCATTTCTGCGATGATGCTAGAATCTTTTAATGACTGTGCCGTCGCAATTGCTGAGCAGATCGGAGGAAGTGTAGAGGCATTTTCCGGGCTGATGAATGACTATGCCCGACAGATCGGATGTACGGACAGTTATTTTCTTACGCCAAACGGGCTGGATGCAGAAGACGGGAATGGTTATCATCATACGACTGCAAAGGATCTTGCACTGATTATGCGGTACTGTATCCGCCAGTCCCCGAAAGCAGACCTCTTTTTAGGCATAACGGCAGAAGCGGAACATTCCTTTTCTGATTTAGATGGAACCATGACATATCATTGCTATAACCACAATGCTTTTTTGAATATGATGGACGGGGCACTGTCCGGCAAAACCGGCTTTACAGGAAAAGCCGGCTATTGTTATGTCGGCGCATTGGAACAGAATGGGAAAACGCTGATCGTTGCCCTGCTTGCCTGCGGATGGCCAAACCATAAAACTTATAAATGGCAGGATACAAAAAAACTGATGGAATATGGGCTTGCTTCGTATCAGAAAGTAGAAGTGGAGGCTTTTGAACCGAAAATAAAAATCCCGGCATATCTGCCTGTCAAAAATGGATGCAGTGAACAGATCGGGGAAGAAAGTCATGCTGCTCTGGCACTTAAGAAAAAAGAAGGGGTTGCATCTGTTCTGAAAAAAGAGGAGGAAGCGATCACAATTGAATATCGGATTGCTGAGATACTGACTGCTCCGGTTGAAAAAGAAAGTATCGTCGGGGAGGTCTGCCTGAAGCTTAAGGATCAGGTGCTGCAAACATACGAGGTTTTGACCACGGAAGAAATACCGGTCAGAACTTTTTACAGCTGTCTTTATCAAGTTTATGCGTTGATTTTGTAAAGAGAAAGAAAAAAGTGACAAAAAATTAACAATTCACTTGAAATATAGATTGAAAAGTAATACAATTATCATAGCGAAATTTGTTAATTTTTTATAGATGGAGGGCTAAAGAATGAGTAGTAGTAATGATAGCCTGGCAATGCAGCGTATTACCAGGTTAGTCGATGAGAACAGTTTTATGGAAATCGGTTCTCTTGTAACAGCAAGAAATACAGACTTTAATCTTGCAAACACAGACACACCATCTGACGGTGTAGTAACAGGATATGGATTGATCGATGGCAATCTGGTATATATTTACAGCCAGGATGCTTCCGTATTAAATGGTACGATCGGTGAGATGCATGCCAAAAAGATTGCCAATGTTTACAATATGGCAATGAAAATGGGCGCACCGGTGATCGGATTCATTGACTGTGCAGGTATGAGATTACAGGAATCTGTAGATGCTTTAGATGGCTTTGGACAGATTTATGCCAAAGAAATAGAAGCATCCGGTATTGTTCCTCAGATCAGTGCTGTATTTGGAAATTGTGGCGGTGGCCTTGCGGTTGTTCCAGCTTTATCTGATTTCGCTTTTATGGAAGAAACCAAAGCCAAAATGTTTATCAATTCCCCAAATGCTATTTCTGGCAACAGAATTGAAAAATGCGATACATCTGCAGCAAAATTCCAGAGTGAAGAGACAGGCTGTGTTGATTTTGTCGGAACAGAAGATGAGATCCTTGCACAGATCCGCGAATTAGTAGGACTGCTTCCTTTAAATAATGAAGGAGATGTTTATACAGAAGATTGCGAAGATGATTTGAATCGTGCATGTGAGAGCATGGATGTCATGAAAGGCGATGCAAGATACCTTTTGAGTGAGCTTTCTGATAACCATGTATTTTTTGAGACAAAGGCAGACTATGCAAAAGACATGGTTACGGGCTTTGTTAAATTAAACGGCATGACAGTCGGCGCAGTCGCAAACTGCACAGAAGTACACGATGAAGAAGGCAATGTGACAGAGAAGTTCGATGCTGCATTAACAGCAAAAGGCTGTGAAAAAGCGGCTGAATTTATCCGTTTCTGTGATGCATTCGAGATTCCTGTATTATCTATTACCAACGTAACAGGCTTCAAAGCATGTATGTGTGCAGAGAAGAAGCTCGCAAAAGCACTTGCACATATGACAAGCGCATTTGCATCTGCTACCTGCCCGAAGGTAAATCTGATCGCAGGAGATGCATTCGGAAGCGCTTACGTTACAATGAACTCCAAATCCATCGGAGCAGACCTTGTATATGCTTGGCCTGATACTAAGATTGGTATGATGGATGCTGAGCTTGCTGCTAAGATCATGTATGCAGATGCTTCTGCAGATGTTCTGGAAGAAAAAGCAAAAGAATATGAAAAATTACAGTCAAATGTTATGACTGCTGCAAGAAGAGGATATGTTGATCTGATCATTGAGCCTGCTGACACAAGAAAATATCTTGTTGCTGCATTTGAAATGCTTTATACAAAATGTGCAGGCACACCAGATAAGAAACATGGAACAAAATAGAAAGGTGAAGTTATGAAGAAGAAAATATCTTTAATGCTTTGTCTTTGCTTTATGGTTCTGGCATTGACAGCATGTGGAGCGGATCCTACAACAGTTGACTATTATGGTAAGAGCTATTCCGAATTACAGGAAAATGCAGAGGGCTTAGTTTCATCCATCGTTACATTATCCGATGATGAACTGGCAAGTACACTTGAATATTATGAACAGTATTCCAACCAGTACGCCGAAGCAGAGGCACTTGCACATCTTCTGTCAACCTGGCAGACTGCAACAGAAGGTGTTGGAGCTTATCAGGGACTTGGAGAGTTCACAATTGATAAGACAAATGGCACCGTTACAGTTGACCAGCTGGTAGAATTCTCAGAACGTGATATTGATGTGACATTTGTATATGAATATAACTATACAAATGAAGCACTTGAGATGACAGATGCGATTACAGACAAAGTTTACTCTCTTGGAGAGAAATTAGAAAAAGCTGCATTAAATACACTTATGGGAATGGGAACTGTATTCTGCGTCCTTATCCTGATCAGTCTGATCATTTACTGCTTCCGCTTTATCCCTATGCTTTTAGGCGGCAAGAAGAAATCTGAAAAAGAAGAAGCTCCTGTTCAGGCAGCAGTACCTGTTGTGGCAGAAGAAAACTTAACAGATGATCTCGAACTTGTAGCAGTTATCTCAGCAGCGATCGCAGCCAGCGAAGGAACATCAACAGATTCATTTGTTGTGCGTTCTATCCACAGAAGATAAAAGCAGACATTTATGAAAAGAAACCAAAACAAAGATTTATTACCTTATAATCAGGAGGATTTATAATGAAAAGCTATACAATTACTGTAAATGGAAATGTTTATGATGTTACTGTAGAAGAAAACGGAAGCGTAAGCGCACCAGCAGCAGCTCCAAGACGTGCCGCAGCTCCGGCAGCTGCACCAGCAGCAGCTCCAAAAGCAGCAGCACCGGCAGGCGCAGCAGGAAGCGTTAAGATCGAAGCAGGCGCAGCAGGTAAAGTATTCAAGATCGAAGCTGCAGCAGGAACAGCTGTTAAGAGAGGTGACACAGTTCTCGTATTAGAGATCATGAAAATGGAAACACCTGTTGTTGCACCACAGGACGGAACCGTTGCAAGCATCAATGTAAATGTTGGTGATATGGTAGAAGCAGGCGCATTACTTGCTACTTTAAATTAATGATTTAGGAGGATAACTATGAGTTATTTTATGGAGACAATGGACAATCTCCTTCATCAGACTGCCTTCTTCAATCTGTCGGTTGGTAACTTCATCATGATCCTTGTAGCATGTGTGTTCCTTTATCTGGCAATTGCTAAAGGATTTGAACCATTACTTCTGGTTCCAATCGCATTTGGTATGTTACTTGTAAATATCTATCCGGATATTTTTGCAACACCTGAGCAGATGAGCAATGGTGTCGGTGGTTTATTCCATTATTTTTATATCTTAGATGAATGGTCGATCCTGCCATCCCTGATCTTCCTTGGAGTAGGTGCGATGACAGACTTCGGTCCTCTGATTGCAAACCCGATCAGCTTCTTACTTGGAGCTGCAGCACAGTTTGGTATTTTCGGTGCATACTTCCTTGCAATCGTATTAGGCTTTAATGACAAAGCAGCTGCAGCTGTTTCCATTATCGGTGGAGCAGATGGTCCGACATCTATTTTCCTTGCAGGAAAATTAGGCCAGTCCGGATTAATGGGTCCGATCGCAGTAGCAGCATATTCCTATATGGCACTGGTTCCAATTATCCAGCCGCCAATTATGAAATTATTTACAACGAAAAAAGAACGTGCGATCAAGATGGATAACTTACGTCCGGTATCAAAACTGGAAAAAATCTTATTCCCGATCGTTGTAACAATCGTTGTATGTACTATTCTTCCAACAACAGCACCATTAGTAGGTATGCTGATGCTTGGTAACTTATTCCGTGAGAGTGGTGTGGTACGTCAGCTTTCTGAAACAGCATCCAACGCCCTGATGTACATCGTAGTTATCTTACTTGGTACTTCTGTAGGTGCTTCTACAAGTGCAGAGGCATTCTTAAACTGGACAACTATCAAGATCGTTATCCTTGGTCTTGTGGCATTCATGTTTGGTACTGCAGCCGGTGTATTATTCGGTAAATTGTTATGCTGGGCTACAAAAGGCAAGATCAATCCTCTGATCGGTTCTGCTGGTGTATCTGCGGTTCCTATGGCTGCACGTGTATCACAGAAGGTTGGAGCAGAAGAAGATCCTACAAACTTTTTACTTATGCATGCAATGGGACCAAACGTTGCCGGAGTTATCGGTACTGCCGTAGCAGCCGGAGTCTTTATGGCAATCTTTGGAATTTAAATGGAGGAATAGAAAATCATGGCAGAAGTTGTTAAAAAACCTTTAAAAATAACAGAAACTGTCCTGCGTGATGCACATCAGTCCCTGATCGCTACACGTATGACAACAGAACAGATGCTTCCAATCGTCGACAAAATGGACAAGGTTGGATATCATGCTGTTGAATGCTGGGGAGGAGCTACATTTGATGCTTCCCTCCGTTTCCTGAAAGAGGATCCATGGGATCGTCTTCGTAAATTAAGAGACGGATTCAAAAACACAAAATTACAGATGTTATTCCGTGGACAGAATATCTTAGGATACCGTCCATATGCAGATGACGTTGTAGAATACTTTGTACAGAAATCCATCGCAAATGGTATTGATATCATTCGTATTTTTGACTGTTTAAATGATATCCGCAACCTTCAGACAGCAGTTACTGCATGTAACAAAGAAAAAGGACATGCACAGGTTGCATTATCTTATACTTTAGGTGATGCATACACACTGGATTACTGGATGGAAATGGCTAAGAAAGTAGAAGACATGGGTGCAGATTCCTTATGTATTAAGGATATGGCTGGTCTTTTGGTTCCTGCAAAAGCAACTGAATTAGTACAGGCTTTAAAGGATTCTACTTCCTTACCGATCGAGCTTCATACACATTACACATCTGGTGTTGCTTCCATGACTTACTTAAAAGCAGTTGAAGCAGGATGTGACATTATTGATACTGCAATTTCTCCATTCTCTATGGGAACAAGCCAGCCTGCAACAGAAGTTATGGTTGAAGCATTCAAGGGTACTGAATTTGATACTGGTTTAGACCAGAACTTACTTGCTGAGATCGCTGATTACTTCAGACCAATGAGAGAAGAAGCATTAGAAAGCGGCTTAATGAATACAAAAGTACTTGGTGTTAATATCAAGACTTTATTATACCAGGTACCAGGTGGAATGTTATCCAACATGGTTTCCCAGTTAAAAGAGCAGCATGCGGAAGATAAATACGAAGAAGTATTAAAAGAGATCCCAAGAGTGCGTAAAGATCTTGGTGAGCCACCTCTTGTAACACCTTCTTCACAGATCGTAGGTACACAGGCTGTATTCAACGTATTAATGGGTGAACGTTACAAAGTTGCTACAAAAGAGACAAAGGACGTTTTACTTGGAAAATACGGTCAGACTGTAAAACCGTTCAATCCGGAAGTTGTTGACAAAGTTCTTGGTGAAGATAAGAAGAATGCGATCACATGCAGATATGCAGACTTACTTGAGCCTGAATTAGACAAGATCGAAGCTGAGATGAAACAGTGGAAACAGCAGGATGAAGATGTATTAACATACGCTTTATTCCCACAGGTTGCTACAGACTTCTTCAAATACAGAGAAGCTCAGCAGAAAAAGGTAGATGCAACAGTTGCAGATACCAAAAACGGAGCATATCCTGTTTAAGTCACAGCATATAGCTGACATAATATATTTAAGAAAGTCTTATTTTGATATTATGAAATGAAAGAAGCATCCGTTATCCGCCCATAAGGAGCAGATAACGGATGCTTCTTTTTGTGCGATGGAGATGAGACACATGAATCTTGGAAGCCTTTGCTGAACATGATTCACGTTCTCAGAGACTCATCGAAATGATTTGCACAATGAAGCCGGAAATATTTCTTTTGCTCAAGCTGTTAATACAACGTAAATAAGATAATTTGTTCCCTGGCATCATTGCAAAATGGCCTGAATTTGTTATAATAGAAATGCTGAGATTTTTGCTTCGGAACATGAATTGTTATATCAGAGTTTCGAAGAACGGTAAGAAATAATAACAGGATGGAAACTATGGGAAATACAAACGATCTGAGTAATCGTATCAATGAAGCATACAGCAGATTAAGCAAGGGGCAGAAGCTGCTGGCAACGTACATTACAGATAATTATGATAAGGCTGTTTTTCTGACAGCAGCAAAGTTAGGAGAAGTGGTAGGCGTCAGCGAATCCACGGTTGTCCGTTTTGCCACGCATCTTGGATACAAGGGCTATCCGGAATTTCAGAATGCATTAGAAGAATTAGTCCGGAATAAGCTGAATTCCCTTCAGCGTATGGAAGTAACATACGGAAGAATCAGCCAGTCGAGAATTCTGGAATCGGTATTGCATTCGGATGCAGAAAAGATTCAGTCTACGCTTGAAAAAATAGATCAGGATGCCTTTGAACTGGCAGTTGACACTATTTTAAAAGCAAAGCATATTTATATCATCGGAATCCGGAGCTGTGCGCCGCTGGCGTCATTTCTGGCATTTTATTTTAATCTGATGTTTGAGAATGTACATTTACTGCAGACAAGCAGTTCCAGTGAGATTTTTGAACAGATGGTGAGGATCGGACCGGATGATGTCATCATCGGAATCAGTTTTCCAAGATATTCCATGCGTACCTTAAAGGCAATGGAATTTGCCAATAACAGAAGTGCAAAAGTAATTACATTGACAGACAGTGTGCACTCCCCGATGAACCTGTATTCTTCCTGTAATCTGATCGCCGACAGTGATATGGCATCCATTGTGGATTCCCTGGTAGCTCCGCTGAGTGTGATCAATGCCCTGATCGTGGCACTTTGCATGAAGAACCGGACTAAAGTAGCGGGAACGCTTGAAATGTTAGAGGATATCTGGGATGAATACCAGGTATATGAAAATGATGAGATCAATCATATTGATGATTCCATCAAAATGAGATATGGAAAAATAGGAGATACAGAATTTAATGAGTAGGGTAATCGTAATCGGCGGCGGACCTGCAGGTATGTTTGCAGCGATCGCGGCTGCTGAAAATGGTCATTCCGTTTTATTATTGGAAAAGAATGAAAAGCTTGGGAAAAAGCTATTTATTACGGGAAAAGGCAGATGCAACATTACAAATTCCAGTGATATGGAAGTACTTTTTGACAGCGTGGTGACAAACCGGAAATTTTTGTACAGCGCTTTTTATGCATATGATAACCAGATGGTGATCGATTTCTTTGAACAGGCAGGGCTTGCCGTGAAAAATGAACGCGGCAATCGTATTTTCCCGGTATCAGATCACTCCTCGGATGTGATCGCAGCATTACAAAGAACCTTAAAAAAAGACCATGTTGAGGTACAGCTGCATACAAATGTCCGGGAGATTCTCTACAAAAAGACTACAGAAGAAGATGGTATATCCCAAAAAGCCTGTGGTGTTCTTTTGACAAACGGAGAAAAAATAAGCGCGGATGCAGTGATCGTTGCGACAGGCGGATTTTCTTATCAGTCAACGGGTTCCACCGGGGACGGATACCGTTTTGCAAAGGAAGCAGGACATACGGTAACGGAGATCAGACCATCCTTAGTACCATTTAATACAAAGGAAGCGTATGTACGGGAGTTACAGGGACTTTCTTTACGCAATGTGAATGTTACAATTTATAATGGAAAAAAGAAAGTCTATGACGAATTTGGAGAGATGCTGTTTACCCATTTTGGTGTAAGCGGTCCGCTCATGCTGACGGCAAGTGCAAGATTAAAGCCTCAGCTGACTAGTCAGCCGCTGCACATGGAGATTGACCTAAAGCCGGCACTCACAGACGAACAGCTGGACAAACGCATTCTGAAAGATTTCGAGGAAGCAAAGAATAAACAGTTTAAAAATTCAATTGGAAAGCTGTTCCCTGCAAAAATGATACCTGTAATTTTAGAACTCTCCGGCATTGACCCGGATAAAAAAGTGAATGAGATACAGAAGGAAGAGCGCCAGAAGTTTGTGCATCTGATCAAGCATTTTCCGATGACCTTAAACGGACTTCGTGATTTTAATGAGGCCATCATTACCAAAGGCGGTGTGAAAGTAAGTGAAGTGAACCCGTCTACAATGGAATCCAAGCTTGTAAAAGATCTGTATTTCTGCGGCGAAGTGTTGGATTTAGATGCAGTGACAGGAGGCTTCAATCTCCAGATCGCGTGGTCTACCGGACATCTTGCGGGAATCTGTGTCCAGTAAATATTTGATAAAATCGAGAGGAATGGGTTATATTATGAGTATTAACGTTGCAATTGACGGACCTGCAGGAGCAGGAAAGAGTACCATCGCCAGACAGCTGGCAAAGAAATTTGGCTATGTGTATGTTGACACGGGTGCAATGTACCGTGCCATGGCTTACTATTTTTTGAATCATGGAATTAAAGCAGAGGACGAAAATAAAATTGCAGAAGCCTGTCAGAATGTCGATGTGACAATCGCTTATGAAGGTGGAGAACAGCAGGTGATCTTAAATGGTGAGAATATTACCGGAAGCATCCGTACAGAAGAAGTTGGTAATATGGCATCTGCAACCAGCGTTTATCCGGTTGTCCGTACCAAGTTAGTAGAGCTTCAGAGAAAATTAGCAGAAAGCACCAATGTCATCATGGATGGAAGGGATATCGGAACATGTGTGCTTCCAAATGCTCAGGTAAAGATTTATCTGACAGCCAGTTCAGGCACACGCGCGAAGCGAAGATATGATGAACTGACTGCAAAGGGCGTTTCCTGTAACCTTGCTGAGATTGAAAAGGACATTATAGACCGTGACTACCGGGATATGCATCGCGAGACTTCCCCGCTAAAACAGGCTGAGAACGCCGTTCTTGTAGACAGTTCCGAGATGAATATCGAAGAAGTTGTTGAAGCGATCGCAGCGATCGTCACAGAAAAAACAAACTAACAGGAGAAACATACCGCCATGAAAGTCATTCTTGCAAAGAGCGCCGGATTTTGTTTCGGTGTAAAACGTGCTGTGGAAACGGTTTACAGGGAAGCAGAGAAGAAAGAACAGCCAATCTACACCTATGGACCGATCATTCATAATGAGGAAGTCGTTTCTGACCTGGAGAAAAAAGGTGTGACTGTGATCCATTCTGTAAATGAACTGGATGAACAGCCAAAAGGAACAGTGATCATCCGCTCACACGGTGTAGAGAAAGCCATTTATGACCAGATACGCCAGCGTGGATTTGAAATTGTAGATGCAACGTGCCCATTTGTACTTAAGATCCACCGGCTGGTTGAGCAGTACAGTAAAGAGGATTATCATATTGTGATCATCGGAAACGAAAGCCATCCGGAGGTAGAAGGTATCAAGGGATGGTCAGACGCTTCCAAGACAACTGTAATCGGTACCAGGCAGGAAGCAGAGAATTTTAGCCCGGCAGCCGAAAAAAAAGTGTGTATTGTATCACAAACGACATTTAATTACAATAAATTTCAAGAATTAGTTGAAATTATGAGCAAAAAAGGTTATGATATAACTGTTTTAAATACTATCTGTAATGCAACAGAGGAACGCCAGACTGAGGCTGAACGCATAGCAAAGACAGCAGATGCCATGATCGTCATCGGAGGCAGGGCAAGTTCCAATACACAGAAGTTATTTGAAATATGCAAAAAAGAATGTGAAAATACTTACTATATACAAACAATGAAGGATCTTGATTTATCTAGATTAAAATCCACCGATAACGTAGGTATTACCGCAGGGGCTTCTACCCCAAACAATATTATTGAGGAGGTTCAAAAGAATGTCAGAAATGAGCTTTGAACAAATGCTGGAGGAATCATTTAAAACAATAAGAAATGGAGAGGTAGTTGAAGGTACCGTTATCGATGTGAAACCTGATGAGATCGTTTTAAATATCGGATACAAATCAGACGGAATCATTACTCGCAATGAGTACACAAACGATTCTAATGTTGATCTTACAACAGTAGTTTCCGTTGGTGACACCATGGAAGCCAAAGTTTTAAAAGTAAACGATGGCGAAGGACAGGTTCTTTTAACTTACAAACGCCTTGCAGCTGAAAAAGGAAGCAAGAGATTAGAAGAAGCTTTCGAAAACAAAGAAGTATTAACAGCAAAGGTTTCACAGGTATTAGACGGCGGATTATGCGTTGTTGTTGATGAGACAAGAGTATTCATCCCTGCAAGCCTTGTATCTGATTCTTACGAAAAAGATCTTTCCAAATACAAAGATCAGGAAATCGAATTCGTAATCAGCGAGTTCAATCCAAAACGCAGAAGAATCATCGGCGACAGAAAACAGTTATTAGTTGAGAAGAAGATGGAACAGCAGAAAGAGCTGTTTGCTAAGATCAAAGTTGGTGATGTGATCGAAGGAACTGTTAAGAACGTAACAGATTTCGGTGCTTTCATCGATTTAGGCGGAGCAGACGGATTACTTCATATTTCTGAGATGTCCTGGGGCAGAGTTGAAAGTCCTAAGAAAGTATTCCACGTTGGCGATACTGTAAAAGTATTCATCAAAGACATCAACGATACAAAGATCGCTCTCAGCATGAAATTCCCTTCTGAGAATCCATGGAATGGTGCAGCTGAAAAATATGCTGTAGGTAATGTTGTAACTGGTAAAGTTGCAAGAATGACAGACTTTGGTGCATTCGTAGAGCTTGCACCAGGTGTTGATGCATTACTTCATGTATCTCAGATCTCTAAAGATCATGTAGAAAAACCAGCTGATGTATTAAAAATCGGACAGGAAATCGAAGCAAAAGTTGTAGATTTCAATGAAGAAGATAAGAAGATCAGCCTTTCTATCAAAGCTTTAGCTCCAGTTGAAGAAACTGAAGAAGCTCCAGCAGAGGAAGAATAAGATATCTGCATCTTGTGTAAGGTGCTGTGAATAGGAAAAAAGCACAGGGTTTCGGTAATACGGAAACCTGTGCTTTTTTGTGTAATAGGAAATTCCAAGGAATTTCCTATTACACAAAAAGGCACTAACGTGCCGATGATGCGTACTCGCGCGAAGATGTAGGTTGTCGCAAGCGACCGCGCTCGACGCGAGAATGTGCCAAGGCACATTCTATTTTTTTCATAATTGACGGACGATCCGATTTATTGGGACAGAAGCTTCATGACATGCAACACATAACTGTGAAGCAGTTCTGGTGATGACAGAAAGTCTTCTGTCAATTCAAAATAAGTGCATTTATCTTTTAACGATTTACAGTAGACAGGTTCACAGACCGTCGTGTACTGCGGAACAAAAATGGCGTCTTTCTTTGTGTAACAGGTGTTTTTTGTCGCCTGCTTACGAAACTCTTTGTCTACATAAGATGCAACACTCTTATGGATTGCAATATCCTCCGAAGGAAGATAATAATAATCCTTCGGATTTGGGAAAAAGAACTTTAAGGTACCATCGAACAGATGAATACTTAATCTGGAGCAGTTCTTTTCACAATGCAGGTAAAATTCTTCGCATTTGCATGATACCGGATGTGGAAGGGCAGAAGCGTGTTCACAAGTAAGGATCAGTTCTTTCTGATCCATTCCATCCATATCCTGGTATATCCGGCTTTCAATGTCAGTCACGGAAAATTTCCCTTCCAGCAGACTGCGGTATGACAAAGTTCTAAGCAGACCGACCATCCCAAGCACATCCTCGTAATTATGCGTTTTCAGAAGAAGCAGCGCGCCATCATCCGGATGCTTCTGATAATGCTTATAAACTTCGATCAGCTCACCGCCATGATGAAGATCTTCCCTGCCGATGCCAAGAAACTGTTCTACGGTTTTCTGCTTATAATTCGGAAGCTTTAATAAAAACTTCATCGAAGAAACAATCTTAAACAGATCAATCGCAGAAACGGAATCGAGAAACCAGGGCACATTCAACACCGCGCAACGTGTCTTCATATAAGGAATATCAAAACCGTTTCCGTTAAAGGTTACTACGCTTTGGAACTGTATTGCGAGCTTCCCGAATGCATCGAGAATGAGAGATTCATCTGTCGGTTCATCTGCAAAAAACTGTGTGAGGAACAGCGTATTTTGTCTGCGGTAAGCGCAGCCAATCAGATACAGCTGGCTGTGTGCTGCCGAAAAGCCGGTTGTTTCAATATCGAAAAAAAGAATATCCTCTGTAAAAAAATCATTTAGGATCGTTTCTGAAAAATCATACGCGATTTTATCTGTCCAGGTCTTCATAATTAACTCCCATTTTATGATTAAAATAATGAAAAGTGCGCGATGCTTCAGCAGATGAAGGCAGAAAAAGATACAATAAATTCAGTAGCCTGACCAGCTGTTTTGTTAAAAAAATATCGAAAAAACAGCGACCGACATCAGCTGTAAAAGGTTGCATACTTGTTTATTTTATCATATTTTTAAAAGGAATACAGCTATTTTAAATTGTAAAAATTATCTATATATTCTAAAAAAGTGTATATTATTGTTAAAAACTTGTCATAAGGTTCTAAAAAAAATACAGAAAAGGTTATTTCATCTTGAATACATTGTGCTATAATCAATGCTGATAATATTTTGTGATTACTGACGCAAAATATAAAAACACTAAATAAGAGAAAGTGGGGCACAAAAATGGGCTTAAAGACATTTAAAGGTGGCGTCCATCCTTATGAAGGAAAGGAATTGGCAAAAGATCAGCCAATCAGGGAAGTTTTACCTAAGGGTGATCTGGTATATCCGGTATCTCAGCATATCGGTGCACCGGCAAATCCAATTGTAGCAAAAGGAGATACCGTATTAAGAGGTCAGAAGATTGCAGAAGCAGGCGGTTTCGTTTCTTCTCCAATCTATGCATCTGTATCCGGTACCGTAAAAGCTATCGAGCCACGCCGTGTGGCAGTTGGAGATATGGTGAATTCCATCGTAATTGAGAATGATGGAGAATATAAGGAAGTAGAATTTACACCATGCGATGATGTTACAGCACTTACCAAGGAAGAAATTATTAACAAGGTAAAAGAAGCTGGCGTTGTAGGTATGGGTGGTGCTGGTTTCCCAACACACGTAAAACTTTCACCAAAGGAACCGGACAAGATCGAATACATTATTGCAAACTGTGCAGAATGTGAACCATATCTGACAGCAGATTACCGCAGAATGTTAGAGAATCCGGAAGAACTGATTGCCGGTATGAAGATTATCCTTCAGATTTTCGATAAGGCAAAAGGTGTATTCGGTATTGAAAATAACAAACCGGATTGTATCGCAAAATTACAGGAATTAACAAAAGACGAACCAAGAATCGAAGTCTGTCCTTTACAGACCAAGTATCCTCAGGGTGGTGAGCGTCAGTTAATCTACGCTGTAACAGGAAGAGCGATCAACTCCAAGATGCTTCCTGCTGATGCAGGCTGTATCGTAGATAACGTTGAGACAATCATCTCTATTTACAATGCAGTAAAATTAGGAAAACCTGTTATGAACCGTGTATCAACGATCACAGGTGATGCAATCGCAAATCCAGGTAACTTCCTGTACTACATCGGAACTAATTATGCTGAATTAGTAGAAGCAGCCGGTGGATTCAAGACAGAGCCACAGAAGATTATCTCAGGTGGACCAATGATGGGATTCTCCATGTTTTCCTTAGATATTCCTACAACAAAAACATCTTCTTCCCTGTTATGCTTTACAGAGGATGAAGTTGCAAAAGTAGAACCTTCTCCATGTATCAACTGCGGACGCTGCGTAGAAGCTTGTCCGGAACAGCTGATCCCGTCAAGACTTGCTAAGATGGCAGATCATGGCGTAGCAGATGAATTCGAAAAATGGCATGGACTTGAATGTATCGAATGTGGTAGCTGCAGCTTTGCATGTCCTGCAAAACGTCAGCTTGCCCAGTCTATCAAGACAATGAAGAAACAGGTTCTTGCAGCCAAAAGAAAAAAATAAACTACTAAGAAAGAGGTGGATACCGTGAGTGATTTATATCATGTTTCATCATCACCACACGTACGTTCCAAAGATACTACCAGCAAGATCATGCTGTATGTAGTGATTGCATTATTACCAACCAGCTTATTTGGTATTTATAACTTTGGTATCAAAGCGTTAATTTTAATTTTAGTAACTATCGCAAGCTGTGTAGCTTCCGAATGGATTTTTAACAAGATCGTACATAAAAAGAACAGCATTGATGATATGAGTGCTGTTGTTACAGGTTTATTACTTGCATTAAACCTTCCTGCAACACTTCCTTGGTGGGAAGCAGTGATCGGTGGTGTTTTTGCGATCGTGATCGTAAAGATGATGTTCGGTGGTCTTGGACAGAACTTCATGAACCCTGCACTTGGAGCAAGATGCTTCCTTCTGATCGCATTTGCAGCTGATATGACCAACTTTACAATTGGAGCATATTCAGGAGCAACTCCACTTGCACAGATGAGAAACGGTGAAGCAGTGAACACCATGAACATGCTGATCGGTAAGACAGCAGGTACAATCGGTGAGACATCTGCAATTGCTATTTTAATCGGAGCAATTTTCCTGATCCTTATGGGAGTGATCGATTTAAGAATCCCGGCTTCCTACATCATTACATTTGTTGTATTTATCCTGTTATTCGGTGGTCATGGATTTGATCCGGCTTACATAACAGCACAGCTTTGTGGTGGTGGATTAATGCTTGGCGCATTCTTCATGGCAACTGACTATGTAACTTCTCCGATCACACCAAGAGGACAGATCCTCTTCGGAATCTGCTGTGGTATCTTCACAGGATTATTCCGTTGCTTCGGTGCAAATGCAGAAGGTGTTTCTTTTGCGATCATCTTAAGCAACTTATTAGTTCCTATGATCGAGAAATACACAGTTCCAACAGCATTTGGCGTTGTTAAAACAAAACCTGAAAAGGAGGCAAAGTAAATTATGAATAAGAAAATCGTACATGACGCTTTGATTTTATTCGCGTTTACAGTTGTCCTTGGTTTAATTCTTGGTGTTGTTTATGGAATTACAAAGCCATCTATTGATCAGGTAAATTACGAAAAAACACAGGCTGCATACAAACAGGTTTTTGCAGATGCAGCATCCTTTGAAGAATACAGCGATTTCGATGCAGATGCAGCAGCAGCCCTTCTTTCTGAGAATGGCTATGCAGATGAGATCAATGCTGTCAATACTGCACTTGATGCCAGCGGCAATGTTGTTGGTTATGTATTAACTGTTACAGCAAAAGATGCCAGCCAGGCAACTATTACGTTCTCTGTTGGTATCCAGAATGACGGAACCGTAAACGGATATTCTATCACAGATATCGCAGAAACTCCTGGTCTTGGTATGAAAGCACAGGAAGAAGCTTTCTATAGCCAGTTTGAAGGAAAAAATGTAGATTCTTTCACTGTTGTAAAAGCAGCACCTGCTTCTAACAATGAGATCGAGTCTATTTCCGGTGCTACGATCACATCCAAAGCTATGGCAAACGGTGTGAACGCCTGCATCACATACTTCCAGAATGTTTTAGCAGGAGGTACAAACTAATGAACAAAAATGTTGAACGTTTATACAATGGTATTATTAAGGAAAATCCTACCTTCGTACTGATGCTTGGTATGTGTCCGACACTTGCGGTTACATCCTCTGCCATCAACGGACTTGGTATGGGACTTTCCACAACAGTCGTATTAGTATTATCCAACTTATTAATTTCTGCATTCCGTAAAGTAATCCCAAACGGTGTGCGTATGCCAGCTTACATCGTTATCGTCGCATCCCTTGTAACAGTTGTACAGTTCATGATGCAGGCTTATACACCAAGTCTTTCTGACTCCTTAGGCGTATACATTCCTCTGATCGTTGTAAACTGTATCATCTTAGGCCGTGCAGAAAGCTATGCTTCCAAAAATCCTATCGTTCCTTCTATTTTCGACGGACTTGGTATGGGACTTGGATTCACACTTGGTCTGACATTGATCGGTCTGTTCCGTGAATTACTCGGTGCAGGACAGATCTTTGGTGCACAGGTTCTTTCTTTAAGCTGGTTTACACCAATCACCATCTTCGTTATGGCTCCTGGTGCATTCCTTGTACTTGCATGTCTTGTAGCTATTATGAACATCGTAAGAGCAAAGATGGATGCAAAAGGCAAACCTCTTGCAAAACCATCCGGATGTATTACAGGTGACTGTGCAGGATGTGGCATGTCAGCAACCTGCAGCGGCAAAGCAGCAGAAGCAGCTTCAGCTGAAAAAACAGAATAGGAGGATAGATACAAATGAAAGAATTAATTTTAATTGCAGTCGGATCTGCGATTGTAAATAACGTTGTATTAAGCCAGTTCCTTGGTATCTGTCCATTTTTAGGTGTATCTAAGAAAACAGAAACTGCAGCCGGAATGGGCGGCGCAGTTGTGTTCGTTATCACAATTGCATCTTTTGTAACCGGATTAATTTACAAATTCATTCTTGCGAATGACTACCTGTTAAGCAAGGGAATCAACCTTACTTATTTACAGACAATCGTATTCATTCTTGTAATCGCAGCATTAGTACAGTTCGTTGAGATGTTCTTAAAGAAATCTATGCCTGCATTATACAAGAGCTTAGGTGTTTACTTACCACTGATCACAACAAACTGTGCCGTACTTGGTGTAGCTCTTACAAACGTTACAAAAGAGTATAACATTCTTCAGGGCGTTGTAAATGGATTCGCAACAGCATTTGGTTTCCTGATCGCTATCGTTATCATGGCTGGTCTTCGTGAGAAGATTGAATACAATGATATTCCAAAGCCTTTCCAGGGAACAGCAATCGTATTAATTACAGCATGTCTGATGTCAATCGCATTTATGGGATT
>CAKRLC010000016.1 GCA_934358955.1 uncultured Roseburia sp.
TCCAGTTCCTGCTGCTTCGCCTGATATTCCTGATCCTTATGATAAATCTTAATGATCTGAAGTGACATTACCACCGCAAAAATAAAAACAATGCAGGTGATACAGACTCTTCCTATTCGGTTTTCATTCTTCTTTCTCTGTCTTGCGCCAGCCATTATTACCCCTCTTTTATCCATGATAATAAGATGTTTGCAGGTCATGTCGCCATGACATCCTCTTTACAGTTTACCTATACTTATTCTAATCATTTTTCCAACCTTTTTCAACTGTTTCCAAAAAAAATGAAATATTTTCCAGATTCTTTTTCCAACCGGTGTCAGAAATCTGTGAACTGCCTTTTTATATTGCCTTAACAGCCAGCCCCAGATGCATACATTTACACGGATCACGAATCTGCTGGGCAGGCAAAAATAAAGCAACATTCCGATCACAACACCACCAAGTGCAAAACCACGGATCATTCCGTCATTTTTCTGATAAAGCAGGAGAAAGACTGCGACTGTGCACAACAGCCAATAGAAAAAATCTTCCACGCCGATCCACACTTCCCCATGCGGCACCAGTCTTCGGAAAATGCGAAACAGGTCATAAACAAAAAACAGACCTGCCCCGACTAAAATGGACGCCCCTAAAAAAACTGCCTCCCGCAGAATTCCTGCACTGACAAGCGAAGCTGCTTCCTGCATTATTTAAAAAGCCTTCCTAATAAGGATTCTGCCTGTTTTCCTGCTGTCTTGATTTCGGAATATGTCAACGAATCAATCCTTCCTTCGATGTCGACTTCGCCCTTTTCCAGTGACAGTCTGTTCACATGAAGATCCTGACCCTTGATCAACAGCATCCCAATCTCCGTTTCTAACAGAATTTCTGCTACGTCAAAAGACAACACGTCTATAATGCCACCAAAGGCTCCACTTTTTCTGTTGACCAACAGTACTTTGTGTGCTTTTGAAACATTGTTTTTCTCGTCCATATCTCCTCCCGCCCTGCTGTACCGGCTCAAAGTACGTTTCTAATCCAGTATATTAAGGCGCGTCTGCAATTATGCCAGATATTCAAATAAATCCTTTGCTTCTTCCTTCTTAGTTGTATCCAGGATATTTAAAACTCTTACCTTCACACTCTTTGTTCCGAAAGCGATCTCAATAATATCTCCGACCTTTACATTCACGGATGCCTTTGCCGGCTTCCCGTTTACCATGACACGTCCTGCGTCACATGCTTCATTTGCGACTGTTCTTCTCTTGATCAGTCGTGAAACTTTTAAAAATTTATCTAATCTCATTTTCTATTCCTCACCAAAAAACGGATCCGGAATACTCCGGACCCGTCTCAAACATTCTGCAATATATAAAAACGATTATGCGTTCACCATATCTTTTAAAGCTTTTCCTGCTTTGAATTTAGGAGCTTTGGAAGCTGGGATAACCATCTCTGCACCACTCTGTGGGTTTCTTCCTGTTCTTTCTGCTCTCTCAGAAACTTCGAATGTTCCGAATCCAACTAACTGGATTTTCTCACCTTTTTTTAATTCTTCAGCAACGATGTCTGTGAATGCTTTTAAAGCTGCTTCAGCATCTTTTTTGCTTAATTCTGTTTTCTCAGCCATAGCTGCAACTAATTCTGCTTTGTTCATGTCAAAAATTCCTCCTCTGGATTTTTACGTTATAATGTCATGTTTCTTCTAAAAAACCTACATTCATATTTATACTTGTTTTCTATGCCTTTGTCAAGAAAAATCACTGGATTTGCGGCTTTTTTAGCACTTTTTCAGTCTGTTTTTCCGACAGTATTCTACAGCATTTTACTGATCATTGCATGCACAGATTCAGAGAGCGCTTTTGACTTGTCCTCAGCATCCTCAAGAGAGCTTCCTTTTACGCCAAGATAGAATTTTACCTTTGGTTCTGTTCCGGATGGTCTTACGCATACCCATGCGCCATCTGTCATCTCATAATATAATACATTCGAAGATGGCAGTCCTGTTGGTTTTACTTCACCCGTTGCGGTATCTGTGATCGTATCCTTCTTGTAATCACGCACTGCCGTTACTTTGTATCCACCAATCTCGGAAGGTGCATTATCCCTTAATGTATTCATGATCTCCTGGATCTTTGCAAGACCTTCAATTCCCTTTAAGGTGATCGATGTCACATCATCTCTGTAATAGCCATAACGCTCATACATAGCAAGCATTGCATCCCATAAAGTCATATTCTTTGTCTTATAATATGCTGCTGCTTCACAGAGTGTCATAGATGCAACGACTGCGTCCTTATCTCTTGCATAGGTTCCTGTCAGACAGCCATAGCTTTCTTCCATACCGAACAGATAAGTTCCCTTTCCTGTCTGCTCAAATTCTAAAATCTTCTGTCCAATGAACTTAAATCCGGTCAGAACCTCAACAAGCTGGATGCCATAATAATCCGCAATTGCGTCTGCCATATTGGTAGAAACGATAGAACGGATAAATGCTCCATCCTTTGGAAGTCCGTATAATTCTTTTCTCTGTCCGATCACATAATCTCCGATCAGACAACCGGACATATTACCTGTCAGACTATGGTATTCACCAGTTTTGGAATCCTTTACATAAACGCCAAGACGATCTGCATCCGGATCTGTTGCAAGGATCAGGTCTGCATCTACCTTCTTGCCAAGAGCCAGTCCTAATTCAAAAGCCTCAGCTGCCTCCGGGTTCGGATAGCTTACAGTTGGGAAATCCCCATCCGGAAGCTCCTGCTCAGGTACAACATAAACATTTTTAAATCCAAGTTCCTTTAATACACGGCGAACCGGAATATTTCCTGTTCCGTGAAGTGGGGAGTAAACGATCTTAAGCTCACCGCCAACCTGATCGATACAATCCTGATGTAAAACAAGCTTTTTCAGCTCTGCAATATATGGATCATCCACATCGGCACCGATCACCTGATACAGTCCGGCTGCTACGGCAGCATCTTTCTCCATCGTTTTAACATTTGCATAATCTGTTACTTTCTTAACCTCATCCATGATACCTGTATCATGTGGTGGTGTGATCTGTGCGCCATCTTCCCAGTATACCTTATATCCGTTATATTCCGGTGGGTTATGGCTGGCAGTAATGTTAATTCCTGCTGTACATCCCAATTTACGAACAGCATAAGAAAGTTCCGGTGTAGGACGAAGAGATTCGAATACATATGCTTTAATGCCGTTTGCAGCAAGACATAATGCTGCTACATCTGCAAATTCCGGAGACATATGTCTGGAATCATATGCAATAGCCACCCCTTTTGCCTGGGCATTCACATTGCAGATATAATTGGCAAGTCCCTGTGTTGCTTTGCGTACCGTATATACATTCATGCGGTTTGTTCCTGCACCGATCACGCCGCGGAGTCCTGCTGTACCAAATTCCAGTTCCATATAAAAACGATCTTCTATTTCCTTCTCATCCTGTGCAATCGCTTTCAGTTCTGCTTTTGTGGCATCATCGAAGTATGGATTATTTAACCATTCTTCATAGGTTTCTTTGTATCCCATTTATATCTTTCCTCCTAGAAAATATAATATTCGTGAGGCGCCGGATCTTCCTAATACAAACCCCTTCCAAACGATCTCACTTATACTTTTATCTTAGCCTTGTTTTGCCTTATTTTCAAGTATAATTCACGTTTCCATTAAAAAAACTGTCGATAAAATGACTGCAAAAATTGCTCCTTCTGCAGCTCTTGTCCTGTCACCTTTTCCAGCTTTTCGCGATCTCTCTCTGACAGCCATGTTTTATGCGACTGATTATAATGATTTGCTATTTTCCAGAACTTTTCCGGATAGGCAAGATAAAAATACAGATAACAAAACTCCTCCTTTCTTAACGCCCGTTCCCTGTTGTAACATTCCAGCAGATCCATCCCCGTTTTTATGTTCCAGTTGTTTTTTTCCATCATTTTCCGTAGAAAATTAGCAAGGTCTGCAATCTGGAACTGGTAGCTGTAATTCTCCATGTTCACGATTGCAGACCCTTCTTTTGCAAAAATCAGATTATGCTGATTAAAATCTCCATGGCAAAAGCCACGACGCACATTCGAAGCATCCGCTTCTTTTAAAAGTGCCGTAACTGCCTCAGCTTTTTTGTAGTATCCCGCATACTGACTCATAAACAGCTCTTCAAAGCCGCTTTTTTTCTTTTTGGAACGGATATAATTGCGTACGAGCCGCAGTTCCCGGTTATGCTTTTCATATAGCAGAAACAGCCGGTCAGAATCCGTTACTAAAAATGAGGGCACTTCTTCCTGAAATCTTTCCGATTCCCCGTGAAGGATTGCGAGCATCTTCACCGCACAACGCATATCTTCCTCGCTTTTAGCATCACACTCGGCTCCCCGGTAAGTATTCACCAGAATATACTTCTGTTCCTCTTCGTCCAGTGAAAATATTTCTCCTTCCTTCGTTGTCATGACCGTCTCGACATTTAACCCCGCTTGCTCCAGAAAAACCAACATTCTGACCAGGAACTGTGCACGCTCCTTCGACCCGTTGTATTCCTTTAACGCTTTTATTCCAAGGTTTGTCTCACATAGATAACATTCTCTTCCCTTTGAAATAGATTTTACCTCTATTTCGTACTGTTCTAACACCTGTTCCGGTCTAAAATACATGAACCCCTCCGCTTATCTGCTTTTTACTCTATCCTATGTGAGAGGTTCTTATTTTATGAACCTGTTTTATAAGCGTTTCTTTTGTATTTGCTTCCGGATATTCTAACACATACTCCAGTAACGCATTCAACATTTCCCCAATCTCTTTTCCAGGCTTCATGCCATCTTCGATCAGATCTCTTCCGGTCACTGCAAGCTGCTTTATTGACAGGCACTGCTTTTTCTCCATGATCTCTTCGTAAAGCTTTTGATACTGTTCTACGTAGGAAAGCTTTTCTTCCTGCTTATATTCACTCTGAGCCAAAATATCTGCTCTTTTTACATCAAATAATGCCGGATATTGTTCTTCCCCATTTCTGTGGATCGCCCGCCGGATTGTCCGCTCTTCTAACGGTGGATTATCATCATGACATGCGATCAGCCGGCATACCCGGTCCGTTGTATCATTATCAAATTTTAAGCGGCGTAAAATCACTCTTGCCATCTTGCTGCCTTCCTGCGGATGACCGTAAAAATGATCGATTCCGTTATCGTCCACCGTATGGCATGCCGGCTTTGCAATATCATGAAGTAAGATTGTCAAACGTTCTGCTTTATCCGGCTTGATCTGCTTTAATGCCTCTACTGTATGCATACCCACGGTATAACAATGGTGCGGATTATGCTGCTCAAGCTTCATCATGGCATCAAATTCAGGAAGAAAGATCCGTGTAAGCCCTGTTTCATATGCTGTCAGGATCCGTTCCGGATGTGCAGATGTCAACAGCTTCACCATTTCAACCTGAATGCGTTCTGCACTGACCTTCTGAATGTTTCCTGCAAGCTTTACAATCGCATCCTTTGTCTCCGGTTCGATCTCAAATCCAAGCTGGGCTGCAAAGCGTACAGCCCTAAGCATTCTTAACGCATCCTCCGAAAACCGTTCCTCTGCAACTCCAACGCAACGGATCCTGCCTCTTTCTAGATCTCCGGTTCCGTCAAATGCATCGACCAATCCATCCCTCTCATTATATGCCATGGCATTGATCGTAAAATCCCGTCTTTTTAAATCCTCCAGCAGATTCGACGTAAACTGTACTTCCTTTGGATGTCTGGCATCCTCATATTCTCCGTCGATCCGGTATGTTGTCACTTCAAATCCTTCATGCTCCAGCATGACTGTAACCGTACCATGCTGGATTCCCGTATCGATCGTATGGCAAAACAGTGCCTTTACCTGTTCCGGTTTGGCGGATGTCGTAATATCCCAGTCCATCGGCGTCCTTGCCAGCAGCGTGTCACGTACACAACCGCCTACTGCATAGGCTTCAAACCCATGCTCCATCAATGTCTCTATGATAAACGTTACCTTTTCCGGTAAAATCATCTTCATCTTATAAAAAATCCTTTTCTATTAATAAAATATATAAATGCATTACGGATCCGCGTTTTTCCTCACTCTACACCCGTTTTCAAATAGTTGAATTTGCAGGTTTCTCACTCCAGCTTAAAAGGATTCTCTATTTCAAATTCCATCCGTTTCTTCGTCACCGGATGTTCAAATCCTATTTTATAAGAGCATAACATCAGCCTGGCTGATTTACTGCCCGTGGCATTATACTTGCGGTCTCCTGTGATCGGGAACCCCGCATGGGAAAGCTGCACACGGATCTGGTGGTGTCTTCCGGTATCAAGCTGTATCCCAAGCAGTGCCTGTACTCCATTCTCTTCCAGAACTTCGTATTCCAGCACAGCTTTTTTCGCTCCGGGTGTCTTTTCTGAAACAACCTTTGACAGATTACTTTTTCCATCCCGAAGCAGATAATCTTCCAGTATTCCTTTCTTCTGCTTTGGCACTCCTTCTGTCACTGCATAGTAAAACTTATCTGCCGCTTTCGTCTGCACCTGCCTGCTCAACGCCGCAGCCGCCTCCTTTGTCCGCGCGAATACCATCACGCCTTCCACCGGCTGGTCAAGCCTGTGGACTATCCCAATATAAGGTGTTCCTCCTTTTGAGACAACGTAATTTCTCACCATGCTCTCCATGTCCTGCTGTCCGATCCGTTTCGTCTGTGTGGCTACTCCCGCAGGCTTATGGCAGACAATGACCTGCGCATCTTCATATAAAATCTCAATGTTCATAAACTACTTCCTTAAATTATAACTTAAACCGGTATCCGACACCCCAGATCGTCTCAATATACTGCGGCTTATTTGTATTCATTTCAATCTTTTCACGGATCTTTTTAATGTGGACAGTCACTGTTGCGATATCTCCGATGGATTCCATATCCCAGATTTCCCGGAAAAGTTCTTCCTTGGTAAATACATGATTTGGATTCTCCGCAAGGAATGTAAGCAGATCAAATTCTTTTGTTGTAAACTGTTTTTCTTCTTCATTTACCCATACACGGCGTGCGGTCTTATCGATCCGGATGCCACGGATCTCGATAATATCATTCTTTGCTTCGCTGCTTCCGATCAGTCTCTCATAACGTGCCAGATGTGCTTTCACACGTGCGACCAGCTCACTTGGCGAAAATGGCTTTGTAATATAATCATCTGCGCCAAGTCCTAATCCACGGATCTTGTCAATATCATCCTTCTTTGCAGACACCATAAGGATCGGTGTGTTTTTCTCTTCCCGGATTTTCTTGCAGATCTCGAATCCATCTACGCCCGGCAGCATAAGATCTAAAATATACATATCGAAATCTTCAGATAAAGCTCTGTTTAATCCTGCTGTCCCATCATTTTCTATCTCAACGGTAAATCCACTCAATTCCAGATAATCCTTCTCTAAATCTGCAATTGCCTCTTCGTCTTCAATAATTAATATCTTACTCATTTGGTACCTCCTGATACTTTCTAATTACAAAATACATCACTGTTCCTATGGATTCTTTACTGGTTGCCCAGATCTTTCCTCCATGGTCTTCAATAATCTTCTTCACGATCGAAAGTCCGATCCCACTGCCGCCTGTCGCTGAATTTCTTGATGCATCAGCCCGATAAAACCTGTCAAAAATATATGGCAGATCTCTGGCTGCAATTCCACGCCCGTTATCCTCGATCTCCACCTGGATAAAATCTCCGACGTCCTTGATCCGAATATTGATCAGGCCCCTCTGTTTATCCAGATACTTAATGGAATTTCCGATGATATTATGGATCACACGGCGAAGCTGCTCTGGATCTGCGATGATCTGCGTCTTCTCATCTGCATAATTAAAATAAGACAATCCGATATTCTTTGATTCCAGATCCAGTCCAATCTCCTCTATGCAGTCATTGAAATAATCTGCAACGTTTAATTTTGCAAAGTTATATGGTATACGGTTCGTGTCAATCTTGGCATACAATGTCAGCTCATTGATCAGTGTATCCATTTCATTTGCTTTATTGTAAATGGTTTTAATGTATTTTTCCTGCTTCTCCGGTGTATCAGCCACACCATCGATGATTCCCTCTGCGTAGCCTTTTACCGCTGTGATCGGTGTCTTTAAATCATGTGCAATATTACTGATCAGTGCCTTATTCTCTGATTCGCTGTTGATCTTCTCTTCTGCATTGTCCTTCAGCCTCTGTCGCATCTCTTCAAAGCTGCGGCAAAGTTCACCAATCTCATCATTGCTCTCGACTTCAACGGTGAAGTCAAGGTTTCCTTCTTTTATATTCTGCGCTGCCGTCTGAAGCTTCTTGATCGGATTGATCAGACTTGTATAAATCCAGATCGTCAGCATACATGCCGTCAGGATCAGGATCAGTAAAACAGAAACCATAATGTCGATCAGCAGGCTCTTTAATTCCGGAACCATCTCTTCAAGCTTCGTTACGATAAACACGCTGCCTTTGCTCTGATCCGGATAGAAAAAATCAATCTGCTTTACAAGCGCCTGTTCCTCTCCATCAATATAGGTTCCGGAATTGGCATTCTCGTCTGCGCTCCCATAATCCGGCAGCTGCGTCAGAAGTGATGGTGCAGCGTTCTTCCCGATATAGGCCAGCACATCTCCCTTTCGTACGATCAGATAGGATGCCTTGTCTTCTAACTGCGCATTCACAGAATCCAGGTAATCATTGTCTTCCATTTTTTCCGGATCGTGCTTCACCGTAGCACTGAGATCATTATAAATATTCTTCGTAAATCTGCTCAACAGCTGCACTGAATTCGAGAAATAATTGTAGCCGTCACTTTCTACCCCATATGTCTGCTCGATCGCCCTGATCTGAATATGCTGCATACTGAACAATACGACCGTTGCCAGAAAAATCGGTACAAAAATAATAATGCAGAATGAAATAATAATCTTAGATTTAAACTTCATACGATCTACCTTCTGTTTTATTCAAATAAATTAACCATGCTTGTCTTTTCTGCAAAGAAAAAAACAGGTCATGGGAATGATACCCATGACCTATTATAACACGAAACATTTTCTTTCCCATGATATTTTCTGAAAAACATTCTAAACTTTTCATAAAATAAAATGCGTATAAAGAATCTTTTATTTCCGGTTCTGTCACTTATAAAGCTGCATTTTATAAGTATTTTTTTAATTTCTCAGCCTTATCTGTTGCTTCCCAAGGAAGTGCCAGATCGGTACGTCCAAAGTGTCCGTAAGCTGCTGTTCCACGGTAGATCGGTCTTCTTAAGTCAAGCATTTTGATGATGCCGGCTGGACGGAGATCAAAGTTTTCACGGACGATCTCAACTAACTTCTCATCAGAAAGCTTTCCTGTTCCGAATGTATCTACCATAATAGATGTTGGCTGTGCAACACCAATTGCGTAAGATAACTGAATCTCACATTTTTCTGCAAGTCCTGCTGCTACGATATTCTTTGCAACATAACGTGCTGCGTAAGCTGCAGAACGGTCAACCTTTGTACAGTCTTTTCCGGAGAAAGCTCCGCCGCCGTGACGTGCATATCCACCGTAGGTGTCAACAATAATCTTACGTCCTGTAAGACCTGCATCCCCATGAGGTCCACCGATTACAAAACGGCCTGTCGGATTAATGAAGAACTTTGTTTCTGCATCAATTAACTCTGCCGGAAGAATTGGATCAAATACATATTTTTTAATGTCTTCATGGATCTGTTCCTGTGTCACATCCTCATCATGCTGGGTAGATAATACAACTGCCTCTAATCTCTTAGGCTTGCCGTTCTCATCATATTCTACAGAAACCTGTGTTTTTCCGTCTGGTCTTAAATAGGTTAAAGTACCATCTTTACGGACTTTTGTAAGCTGTAAAGCAAGCTTGTGCGCAAGTGAGATCGGATATGGCATTAATTCCGGTGTCTCATTTGTTGCATAACCAAACATCATACCCTGGTCACCAGCACCAATTGCCTCTAACTGCTCATCAGACATTTTATTTTCTCTTGCTTCTAATGCTTTATCAACACCCATAGCGATATCTGCAGACTGCTGGTCAAGTGCTACCATAACCGCACAGGTATGTCCGTCAAAGCCTGTCTTTGCATCGTTATATCCGATCTCATTAACTGTTTTACGAACGATAGAAGGGATGTCTAACTGTGCCTTTGTAGTGATCTCACCGGTTACTAATACGAAGCCTGTACAGCTGGCAGCTTCGCAGGCAACACGGCTCATTGGATCCTGTTCCATGCATGCATCAAGAATTGCATCAGAGATGGCATCACACATTTTGTCCGGATGTCCTTCTGTAACAGACTCAGATGTAAATAATAATTTTTCCATTTGTTCTTTCCTTTCTTTCTGTGGTGGGAAACGATTTTTCCCGATATCTTCGTGTATTCCGCCTGGTTCGTTTTTTACTGCTTCTCCATTACTATTACCTTATCCTGTAAATGTAATCGTCTCAGCGCTTTCTTTTATGTAACCGTTAATACAATAAAAAAGCTCCGCAGTTTCGAACATGCGGAGTTAATAAATCATCAGATTATCAAATCCTCTTATTGTTCGAACTATAAAATATAGTCTTGGATATCTGTATTATCCAAAATATTTGCTCGCTCAGGTAGGCACCTTCCGTAGAGGGGTTGCCGTGACTTCACAGATCCTATGTATCTCCATCACTCTGAATAAGAAAATTTACCGTAAGAATCCGGTTTCCAATAAACTGCCGTCTCCTTACTACTTATACAATATTGAATTTTCAAATCTTACTTGCACTAAGATACTATCTCAGCCGCCTTCTGTCAAGATTTTTTTACAAATCATATACAAATCTGTCTGATTGTATAACAACTCTCACGAAAAACATTTCGCTTTTGGACATTCTCGCTGAACTTTTTTCTTTACAAAACGCAAAGATCCGCAGGGCTGCTCTATAACTTTTATTGGCAAATTACAAAAAAGAAATAGACCTGGTTTCTCTTTGGGCAATGGAGATAAGACTCATGAATCGTGGAAGCCTCTGCTGAACACGATTCACGCTTTCAGAGGCTTATCGCAATGTTTTGCACAATGAAGCCAGGACTATTTCTTTTTTTGCAATTTGCTGCTATAAACTTAAATGCAACCCTTTTCACATTTGTCTCCTGTAAAACAATTAAGGGGCTGTCGCACTAAAAATTAGTGCAGCAACCCCTTCCTGCTAAGAAACCTGTAATGTAAACTTCTGGATTTCTTTTTCTGTACTTACTTTTTCAATTAATGCGCCAAGAGCTGTCAGCTTCTTCTCAAAGTCTTCATAGCCGCGTTCAATATAATAAATATCATCTACGACGGTAATTCCTTCTGCTGCAAGTCCCGCGATCACAAGTGCTGCACCGGCACGTAAGTCCGGAGCGTTTACTCTTGCTCCTGTATAACGGTCTGTGCCGTTAATGATCGCAATATTGCTCTCAACTTTAATATTTGCTCCCATACGTGTCAGTTCATCCACGTATTTAAAACGGTTTTCAAAAATACTCTCTGTTACGGTACTTGTTCCCTGCGCGATTCCGAGGACAACTGCCATCTGTGGCTGCATATCTGTCGGGAATCCCGGATATGGAAGTGTTGTCACCTGCGTATGACGCAATGGCTTAGACGCAACCACTCGGACCGCATCATCAAATTCTTCTACTTCACATCCGATTTCAAGAAGCTTTGCGGTTGTTGCTTCCAAATGCTTCGGGATCACGTTCTTTACCGTCACATCTCCTTTTGTCGCTGCTGCTGCAAACATAAAGGTTCCTGCTTCAATCTGATCCGGTATAATAGAGTATTCTGTCTTATGCAGCTTCTCTACTCCGACAATACGGATCACGTCTGTTCCTGCTCCGCGGATCTGCGCGCCCATGCTGTTTAAAAAGTTCGCTACGTCTACAACGTGCGGTTCCTTTGCCGCATTCTCGATGATCGTCTTACCTTCTGCCATAGAAGCAGCCATCATAATGTTGATCGTTGCACCAACAGATACTTTATCCAGATAAATATGCGTTCCCTTTAATCTCTCTGCAGATGCACAGACAAGTCCGTGCATAATGTCAACCTTAGCACCAAGAGCACTAAATCCCTTCAGATGCAGGTCGATCGGACGGCTTCCGATATTGCATCCACCCGGAAGTGCGACTTCTGCTCTCTTATATTTTCCAAGCAAAGCTCCGATCAGATAATAAGATGCGCGGATCTTTCTGATGTATTCATTATCTACATTAAAATCACGGATAAAAGAACCGTTGATCTTTACGGTATGCGCATCAACACGGTCAACCTTTGCTCCGATCTCCTGGATTGCATTTAATAAAACATTGATATCTCTCACATTCGGAAGATTCTCTATCGTAACAGTCTCATCCGTCATAACTGCTGCTGAAAGGATCGCCAATGCAGCGTTCTTTGCGCCGCCGATCTCCACTTCACCAACCAGAGGATTTCCACCTTTAATTACATACTGTTCCATATTACACCTCTATGAACATTTATTACAAACACATAATTATAGTAATCATTGCCTGTTTTTGTCAAGCATATTGTTCTTTTCCACTATTTTCACTATTTTGGTTGCTGCATACACAGATCTCTTGTGAATTTACACAATCTGATGCTCTGCCTATAGCCGATTATTTATTATAACACATCCAGGCGTTTTCTGCCAAGTAACCAGCTTTATTTTCCAATATAGTTCAATGGATTGACTGCCGCTCCGTTAATATAAATCTCAAAATGTACATGAGGACCGGTCGAACGCCCTGTGCTTCCACTCAAAGCAATGCTCTGTCCCTGTTCTACCCACTGTCCGGCGTGTACTAAAAGCTTGCTGTTATGTGCGTAACGGGTCAGTCGTCCATCCGGATGGCTGATCACAACATTATTTCCATAGCCTCCGTTATATCCCGCACTGACAACGGTTCCTGCGCTGGATGCATAAACAGTTGTTCCAACCGGGCATCCCCAGTCAACCCCTTTATGCATTCTGCCCCATCTGCGGCCGAATCCTGATGTAAAATGTCCTCCCGCAATTGGCTTAATATAAGTCGGTGGTGTGATCGTTCCTCGCTCGATCACTGCCGGTGTAGACTCTGTTAAAATCGTCTCATGTGCAAGCTCTCTGGAAACTTCGACACCATTTTCATAAGTGACGATATCATTCCGTTCCCTGTGTCCGGTCGTTCCTTCCTGCCGTACAACCTCTTTTGTAGTATACCATTCATTATTCTCAATGATCACCGGGTCTGCATTATAGTCTTCCTCGTATACTTCTCCCTGTACAATGCGCATGCTCAGATCAGGTTCCGGTACTGCGATCACAAGCTCCTGCCCCGGGTAAATTCTTGCTTCTGCATTATCAAAACCATTCAGTGCCATGATATTTGCTACGGTCGTATCATGGTTCATCGCGATCACAGAAAGAACATCTCCGTTCTCTACTACATATATTTTATTCGTTTCTTTTTCTTTTGTTACTTCTTCTACCTGCTCTGTAACATCAGAAATATCTCCCTGACCGACATATTTTTCATAAATCTCAACTTTTTCTACGAACTGCATATCAAGCACACCGGTCTCATATGTGTCCGAACCGCCTGCTGCATCCGCATCTTCCATTGCGCTTAGCATAGTGGCATTCACACCGGATGTTGTCTTACCAGAGTTGCTCTTCTGTACAGACTCCTCTGCTTCCTGGCCTGTCACATTCTGCAGCTTTGCCTGAAAAATACCGCTGATGTGACTTTTTTCCTTAGAAAGCTCTGCCGCATACTGCTTTCCTTCCTCAAGTCTGTCCTTTACTTCATTCAAAAAGCTCTTTACTTCGGTCATGCTGTTAAAATTGCCACGGTAGCCGTCAATCGCAACCGTGTATGCACGCACCTGCGTTCCAAGCTCAGATCCTCTTAGCTGTTCTTCCAGGATTCCGGAGAACTCATCCTCTGTCAGTAAGGTCTCAAACAGTTGATTCGCCTTACCTGAGGTATACTCAAAGTCCATACACACCGGTGTATTGCTATCCTGTGCGATCTTCCTTCTTACCTTGTGCAATACACGGTCAGCATCTGTACCGTTGCTGATATTTCCGATCAGGTTGCCATTAAAATAAATCTGCTGGTATCCCTGGCCAAGATTCTTCTTCTGTGCCACAGAAAAAAGAATCAGCACCAGAAGAAATACACCTACAATACTTATCTGCACCTTTGTTTTGAAACCAATCCCCATTTTCTGTTTCATCCGTTTTTCCTCATATCTATGATCCTGTCGATCGTCTGCTCTACATTCAGACCAAATTCATTTATGGTCACATCTGCATATTTTTCATATAAAGGTACGCGTTCTTCATAAAGATCCTTTAATGTCTGGCCATCTTTTAATACAACTCCACGTCCCTTGATATCTTTTAACCGGCGATTCAATACTTCAAACGGAAGTTTAAGATATACAACGGTACCGATTTCTTTTAAATGCTCCATGGCCTCTTTTCCATAAACCACGCTGCCTCCCGTAGCAATGATCGCATGTTCTGCCTGGATCGATGCATTCACACGGTTCTCGACCTCGATAAAACCTTCTGTTCCGACTTCTGCGATAATCTGATGCAGTAACTTTCCTTCTTCTTCCTGGATCACAAGATCTGCATCAATAAACTGATATCCAAGTACCTTTGCTAAAACGACTCCGACCGTACTTTTGCCGACACCCGGCATTCCGATCAATACAATATTATTTTTATCCATAAATCCTTTTTCCTAATCACAATTCCATTTGTTACCATTTTTTAGCATAACATAAATGCGTTCGTTCCACAAGCACGGAAACTTGCCCAAAAACAGCGTAAAACCAGCGGTTTTACACGTCATATCGACCTACATACCTATATAGGTTCTGGTATCAAAAGGTCTACATCTTAGTTTAGAATGTCAAATTGCCCAAAAAAAGACAGTCACCGCTGTGACTGCCTTTTCCAGTTAAAATTTTATTGAACGGATTCTGTTGTTTCTGCTTCTTCTGTTTCTGTTGACGTGGCCGTTGTCGTAAAACGATTGTCGAAGCTTACTTTCTCCCATACTTTTTCATTTAGGGTCCACTCAGATGCGTCCTTCCAGCCCTGGAGCACTTCGTTGTAAAGCTCGCTCTGACGGTTGCTGATAATCTGCTGTCTGTGCTGCTCTGTTGCATCTGCATCTGTGATCTGATCTAAGCGGAGTACATAATAAGCGCTGTCTGTTTCAACAACATCTGAAACCTGTCCTTCTGTTGTAAGACCTTGCAATGCAGTCAGCACTGCTTCATCAAGTGTTGTATTGTCTGATGCAAACGTACCGCTGCTTACGGTGTATCCATATTCCTCTGCTGCAGTTTCAAGCGTATCTGCAACTGCTGCATCCTTAAATTCCTTCACTTTATCTCCAAGTGCTGCTTTTTCCTCATCTGTGTAATCTACACTGTTTCCATCCGCATCTTTATAGCTTGTTTTGGAGATATTTACATAACTGTAATCACTTGTATTCGCATCGGCATCGCTAACATTCGTATCCGCGTCTGCAATAATCGCTGTATACATACGGCTCTCGATTGTCACAAGTGTCAGATATTCTTCTACGATCTCTTCCGTTGCGCCTAATGCTTCCAGTGCTTCATCCGTATTAACAGACATAAAGTCCTGTGCTGCTGTTTTGATTGCAGTCTTGTCCTCATCTGTCAATGTCACATCGTAATCTGCCATATGATTCTGTAATACATACAGACTCTCGATGGAATCGATCACGGTATCTTTCATATTGTCTTCCATAGTCGATCCATTTCCATACAGATCAGAAGACCAGACATCCTCTCCAAAATATGATGTGTACATATCATCATACTGTGCCTGCTGCAGACGTACTGCAAAATTAGCGATTCCAAGCTTGATGTCCTGTCCATCTAAGGTTGCAACCACTGCATCTTTGTCAATGCCGCCGCATCCGGCAAGCACAGATACTGCCAAAGCACTGCTTACAAGCACTGCTGTTAATTTCTTTCCTCTCATATGTCCTCCTATTTCATTGCCCTTCTGTCGTCCTGTCCATTCTGACCACATTTTCTTTTCCTGTCAGGCAACCACTCGTTTTATTATAGTGCTTTTCCTGCCCTGCCGCAAGATTTTTCATACTTTTTTCACAGAGTAGGCAACACATTCGCAGGCAAAACAGTCTCTTCTTTTCCATCAGACCGCCCCTGTAACTTTATGTGACGTCTGCCGGATCCTGCAAACGCAGCTTTTCTGCTGCACAGTCCAGGAACTTCTCCACCACGGTCTTTACATCTACATTTTTTTCCCTTGAATTTTTCTTCAGGAAATACGTAAAATACGGTGCTTTCGCATCCATCGTAAATTTCAGGTTATTTCCAAAAATGGCTACCAGTTCCGGGATTTTTACCACATCCAGCTTTGCTTTTTCATAAAGCGTGAATTTCACGGTATCGGCTTTCTGTATGATTTCTGTCATGTAAACTGCATGTGCAAGGGACTTGATCTTTGCGATATAAAGCAGGTTTTCCACCGGCTTCGGCGGATCTCCGAAACGGTCGATCAGCTCTTCTAGCATTTCTTCTGTCTCTTCTTTTGTTTCGATATCTGCGATCCGTTTATAAATATCAAGCTTCTGCACTTCATTTGGAATATATCCCATCGGAATGTATGCATCAATGTCAATGTCGATCGTCGTGTCAAAGCTCTCTTCCTGCTTCAATCCCTTTGCCTCTTTGACCGCTTCATTTAACATCTTGCAGTAAAGATCGTAACCTACCGCTTCCATATGTCCATGCTGCTCGGCTCCAAGCAGATTTCCGGCACCGCGGATCTCAAGATCACGCATGGCGATCTTGAACCCACTGCCAAGCTCCGTGTATTCCTTGATCGCGGCAAGACGCTTTTCTGCTACTTCCTTTAACATCTTATCCCGCTTATACATTAAGAATGCGTACGCTGTCCGATTCGATCTTCCCACACGCCCCCTGAGCTGGTAAAGCTGTGATAATCCCATATTATCCGCATCATGGATAATCATCGTATTTACATTGGAAATGTCAAGTCCCGTCTCAATGATCGTCGTCGATACAAGTACATCGATCTCTCCATTGATGAACTTATACATAATATTTTCCAATTCCGTCTCTTTCATCTGTCCGTGTGCATAAGCAACATTCGCCTCCGGCACAAGATCTGCGATCTTTGCCGCTGTTTCTGCGATTTCTTTGACTCGATTGTATACATAATACGCCTGTCCGCCTCGCGCTAACTCCCTGGAAATTGCCTCACGCACAAGCTCTTCATTATATTCCATGACATACGTCTGGATCGGGATCCTGTCCATCGGCGGTTCCTCTAACACACTCATATCACGGATTCCGATCAGGCTCATATGCAGGGTTCTTGGAATTGGCGTTGCAGTCAGTGTGAGCACATCAATATTATTTTTTAACTGCTTGATCTTTTCTTTATGCGTTACACCAAAACGCTGCTCCTCATCGATCATCAAAAGTCCTATATCTTTAAAAACAACATCCTTTGACAGCAGGCGGTGCGTACCGATAATAATGTCTACCTGGCCTTTTTTTAATTTTTCCAGTGTTTTCTTCTGCTCTCCTGCCGAACGGAAACGGCAGAGCAGATCCACATTAATCGGGAAATCCTTCATCCGCTGTACAAAATTATTATAATGCTGCTGCGCCAAAATCGTTGTCGGCACCAAAAAAGCGACCTGCTTTCCATCCTGCACTGCCTTAAATGCTGCACGGATCGCAATCTCCGTCTTGCCATAGCCGACATCTCCACAGATCAGCCGGTCCATGATCTTCGTGCTCTCCATATCCCGCTTGGTCGCTTCGATCGCAAGATCCTGGTCTTCTGTTTCTTCAAACGGGAACATCTCTTCAAACTCACGCTGCCAGACCGTGTCCGGTCCATAGGCAAATCCCTGTTCACTCTGCCGGATGGCATACAGGCGCACCAGATCGCCCGCGATCTCTTTGACCGCTCCCCTGACTTTTGTCTTTGTCTTATTCCATTCCTGTCCGCCGAGCCTGTTTAATTTCGGCTTCTTCGCATCTGCGCCGGCATACTTCTGGATCAGCTCCAGCTGTGTTGCCAGAATATAGAGATTACCGCCTCCTGCATATTCGATCTTAATATAATCCTTTACCGTCTTATCCACTTCGATCTTTTCGATACCGCGGTAAATGCCAAGGCCATGATTTTCATGCACGACATAGTCCCCTATATTAAGGTCTGTAAAGCTGGCGATCTTCTCACCCTCATACATGCGGTGCCGCTTCTTTTTCTTCTTTTCCGAACCGAAAATATCACTTTCAGAGATCACTACAAACTTGACCGCCGGATACTCATAACCCTTCTTCACTTTGCCATAGCCTGTCATGATCTCGCCCGGACTTAAAACCCGGTCAAAATCTTCCGAATAAAACGCAGGAAGATCTTCATTCATCAGATCCTCTGCCAGACGTCTGGCGCGGGTTCTCGAGCTCGACAGTAAAATCATGCGATATCCGTTTTTCTTATATCGCTTCAGGTCTTTGATCAGCAGTTCGAAGCTATTATTGTACGGATTCACGGTCCGGCTTTCCGTTGCGATACGTTCTTTTATATTTAACTGGCTGCATTTCATATCAAGGGCAACCAGCGCCACGCACCGCATCCGGTTGATTTTTGCAAGAATCTCTTTGCAGGAAAAAAGCTCTCTCATCTGTCCCGGAAGAATATAGCCTTTTTCCAGACGCTGTTTCATACTCTCGGAAAATTCTGTTTCTGTAGTCTGTCCCCGCTCGATCGTACGCACAGTCTCATCCAGAAAAACAATCGCATTCTCTTTATTCAGATAATCTAATAATGACACCCGTTTCTCGCAAAAATAGGACAGATATGCATCCAGACCTGCTGTAACACCGTACTCCATCGTTTCTTCCGCGATCTGGTCTGCCATGGACTGCACACGGTAAGCTTCTTCCGTCTTCATCTCTTTGCGGAGTTTTTCGGCAACTTTTTTTGCTTCTTTCTGAAGTCTTTCCACACCGGACTTCCGTTCTTCCTCTGTTAATACAAGCTCACATGCCGGATAAATACGGATCTCTTCCAGATTTTCAATAGACCGCTGGCTCTGCGCGTCAAAAGAGCGGATGGAATCCACTTCATCCCCCCAAAGTTCAATTCGGAACGGATTCTCTTCTGTCAATGGGAAAATATCAATGATCCCGCCACGCACAGAAAATTCGCCCATTGTCTCGGCCTGATAATTCTTCTCATAACCAAGATCAACAAGGTGTCTTGTCATTTCTGCAAGATCCACGGTATCTCCTACAGAAATCTTCTCTACGGACTCAATAAACCGCTCCGGCTCCGGCATCGGATTCATCAGTCCATCAAACGTTGTGATGATCGTACACGCCGGTTCCTCCGCCATCATTTTCAGTGCATTGATACGCTCTGCCGTCAGTACATTGCCACGGATATCCGACTGGTAAAACAAAATATCCTTTGCCGGATAATAAGCGGCTTTCTTATCAAAAAAGCGGTATTCCTCTAACAGTTCCTTTGCTTTTTGCTCATGAAAAGTAACAATGATTCTGTTTCCAGAACCATTGTTAACACTGTATGCAATATGTGGTTTTATGGCATCGATACAACCGGAAAGTTCAACGACACCTTCGTTCTTCTTCAGAGCCTGTTCTAACTCTTCATACCCCTGTAATTCCTTTAAGGGTTCTGTGAATGCTTTCAAGATTTTTCCTCCCTGCATCCCCTTTAAATCTCTCTCATGAACTTCATGATAAAAATGTTCTACTTGCCTTTGCTGTTATAATCATTCATTGCCTTATCCACATCGCCCTGCATCATCATCACAGCCGCATCCATTGCATGTCCGATCGCTTCCTCTACCTTAGCGCGGTCTTCTGTGCCAAATCGTCCCAGCACATAGTCAGCAAGATCCCATCCTTTTGGTTTCTCGCCAACGCCGACCTTGATACGCATAAAATTCTGTGTACCTGTCATCGCAATGATATTCTTGATCCCGTTATGTCCGCCGGCACTTCCCTTTTTACGGATACGGATATTACCCGGCTCTAAACTGATGTCATCAAAAATCACAATCATCTCAGATTCCGGATCTAATTTATAGTAATTCAGAAGCTCTGCTACACTCTCCCCACTTAAGTTCATGTAAGTCTGCGGTTTGGCAAGTACTACCTTCGTTCCTTCTATCACACCTTTTCCGCAAAGTGCTTTGTGCTTCTTCTCACTGATACTGATATTATATTTGTCTGCAAGGGCATCCATGACATCAAATCCGATATTATGTCTGGTCTTTTCATACTGCTTTGTCGGATTTCCTAAGCCTACTATTAAAAACATGTCTTATTTTCCCTCTCTTGCGCGGATGATCTCTGCAGCGGCTGCAAGCTGTTCCTGATCATTCACACCTGTGATGTCTTCCGGATCATCCAATGCAAAAGCATCTACCTTTAATCCTTTATCCTTGATGATCGTAAGTGTATCCGGCAGATAATACTCACCCTGCGCATTATTCGGTGTCAGCTTATCCAATGCTTCCTTTAATTCCTTTGTGTCGAAAATATACATACCGGAATTAATCTCATGGGATTCTAACTCCTCCGGTGATGCATCTTTATGCTCTACACTCTTTACAAATCTGCCTTCGGCATCGCGGATAATTCTTCCATATCCGGTCGGATCATCGATCATAGCAGAAAGTACTGTAACAGTATTTCCATTTTTCTTATGATGCTCTGCTAACCGTCCCAGCGTTTCTGCTGTAATTAATGGTGTATCTCCGAACAAGATCATTGTCTGTCCTTCATCGCCCAAAAAATCTCTGGCGCATTTGACTGCATGACCGGTTCCTAACTGTTCTTCCTGTAATGCAAATTTTACATTTTTATGGGAAATACTGCTTTTTACAACTTCGTTCTTATATCCTACTACAAGACAAATATCTGTTGCGCCTGCGCCTTCTGCTGCGTCGATCGCATAATCCACAAGACATTTACCCTCGATGGTATGAACCACCTTTGGAAGATCAGATTTCATCCTGGTTCCTTTTCCTGCTGCAAGAATGACTGCTTTTAACTGTTCCATACTATTTTCCTTCCTCGCTGTTTTTTCTTACTTATGCTCTATTTTACAGAAGATTTCTGATTTGACAAGTAGCGGATTTCTTTTTCCGGAGATTTATTGCATTTTGGATAAAAAAGGACCGCTGTCACTTCAGCGGTCCTTCATCAAAAACTTTATTCTTCTACTGCCATTGTCTCATAATACTTGTCGAGGATCAGATTCTGGATCTTCTCTCTGGTAGATGAATTAATTGGATGAGCAATATCTCTGTACTCTCCGTCTGCTGCCTTGCGGCTTGGCATTGCTATAAACAATCCTTTCTCACCTTCGATGATTTTAATGTCATGTACAACAAATTCTTCATCAATTGTGATGGAAACGACTGCTTTCATTTTTCCTTCTTTTTCCACTTTTCTGATTCTGACATCTGTAATCTGCATGATATTTCAGTCCCCCTTCTCGGTCATTCTCTTACCGTATACCTTATACCTGTAAGCCCTTCTGCCTAAATGTTATAACACATATCTGTCATTCTTCTCAGATACAATCTTAATTCCATTGTCCCCACAATAATAAGTATTCGCTTTTAATGTATCTCTGCTCTCTACGATGCAATTCTCGATATGTGTGTTATCACCGATATAAACATCATTCAGAATAATTGAATTCTTGATCACACAGTTCTTTCCGACAAATACTTTCTTAAATAATACAGAATTCTCAACTTTGCTGTTAATAATACATCCGCTGGCGACTAAGCTGTTTCTTACGTCGGAACCGGTGTTGTATTTTGCCGGTGGAAGATCATCTACTTTAGAACAGATCTCAGGTTCCTGCTTGAAGAAGTAATTTCTTACATCCGGTTTCAGGAAATCCATATTGGTCTGATAATAAGAATCAACGGTTGCAATGTTGCTCCAGTACTCTTCCATCTTATATCCATAGATTCTCTTCATGTTCTTATAACGGATCAGGATATCTGTAACAAAGTCCCATCTTCCTTCATCTGCACTGCGCTCTAACATCTCAATGAGCTGTCTTCTGCGGATAATGTAGATACCGGTAGAGATCGTATTAGACTGGGTAACCATTGGTTTCTCTTCAAACTCTACGATTCTGGAATCTTCGTTCATGCGGACAACACCAAAACGGCTGACATCCACGCTTGGATCCATATCCTTGCATACAACGGTAATGTCTGCTTTTTTCTGGATATGATAATCAAGTACTTTATTAAAATCAAGCTTGTACACGCAATCACCACTACTGATGATAACGTATGGTTCATGGCGTTTCTTTAAGAAAGAGATATTCTGGTACATTGCATCTGCAGTACCACGATACCACCAGCTGTTATCAACTGTAACGGTCGGGTTGAATACATATAAACCACCCTGTTTACGTCCGAAATCCCACCATTTGGAAGAGCTTAAGTGCTCATTCAAAGATCTTGCACTGTACTGTGTCAGTACTGCAACTGTCTGGACATGGGAATTGCTCATGCTGCTTAAGGCAAAGTCGATGCTTCGGTAGCTTCCTCCGATCGGCATTGCTGCAATTGCACGTTTATTGGATAATTCCTGCATACGGCTGTTATTACCGCCAGCCAAAATAATACCTACTGCCTTCATTCTGAGTCACCTGCCTTAATAATTACTTCACCGCTGTCAAGAATTCCTTCCGGATAGTCTTCTTCGGTCGTCTTACCTGAAATTGCTGTATTCTTTCCAACTGAGACATTCGATGGAACGGAAGAATCTTCCCCGATCGTTACAAGGCCAAAGGAATAAATCTTATCATTGAACTTGTTCGGCTTCTCTTCTCCGATTCCAAGAGTAACATGATCACCGATGCTGCAGTTTTCTGCAACGATAGCTTTATCGATCACAGTGTTCTCACCGATCTGGGTTCCCTTCATGATAATGGAATCCCGCACCACGGATCCTTTTCCTACTGTGACTCCTGCACCAATTACTGAGTTATGTACTTCGCCGTAAATCTCGGATCCTTCCCCGATAATACTGCGTTCTACTACGGAATCTGCTGACAGATACTGTGGCTGGATAATATCACTCTTTGTATAGATCTTCCAATATTCCTCGTATAAATTGAATTCAGGGATCAGGTCGATCAGCTCCATATTAGCTTCCCAGTAAGAGCCAAGGGTTCCTACATCCTTCCAGTATCCGTTATACTCATATGCAAACAGACGCTGTTTCTTCTCGTGGCAATATGGGATAATATGTTTACCAAAGTCACATCCATTCTGATCTTTCATTGCGATCAGCGCTTCTTTTAATACCTTCCAGCTGAAGATATAAATACCCATGGATGCCAGATTACTTCTCGGATGCTCCGGCTTCTCTTCGAATTCCTGGATACGTTTTGTCTCATCAGCAATGACGATACCAAAACGGCTTGCCTCTTCAATCGGCACCGGCATGGTCGCGATTGTTACGTCTGCATTGTTTTCCTTATGGAAATCAAGCATCACCTCGTAATCCATCTTATAAATATGGTCACCGGACAAGATAAGTACATACTCCGGATTATACTGTTCCATGTAATTCATGTTCTGATAAATTGCATTGGCAGTTCCAGAATACCACTCACTGTTATCACTTCTCTCATAAGGCGGTAACACAGTTACGCCTCCATTATTACGGTCCAAATCCCAAGGAATACCAATTCCGATATGGGTATTCAGACGTAATGGCTGATACTGGGTCAATACACCTACAGTATCGATTCCGGAATTAATGCAATTACTAAGTGGGAAATCGATAATACGATACTTTCCACCGAATGCAACTGCCGGTTTTGCAACTTTTGCTGTCAGAACGCCAAGACGGCTTCCCTGACCTCCTGCTAATAGCATTGCTATCATTTCTTTTCGAATCACGTCAATCACCTCTCGTCATTTTACTAGTCAATCTAGTCCTCTTGATAACTTTAAGTATAGCACAAGACATTTGTCTTGTACATCATTTTTCACAATTTTTGAAAAGATTTTACTTTATTTCCGACAAAATGCACAAATCTATTTGTTTTTTCGCTTTTTTTCGGCAAAATATACAATTTCGTATTCTCATTTTTCTATACCTGCCCTCTTTTTGTTTCTGAATTATCGGAAAAGAATTTGCAAAATGTTGAGATAAGGTTATAATTACCTTGTTAATAATAGTGAAACCAGTCATTTTATTCACTAAACCACATAAAAACGAAAAACAGGAAGGTATTTATGATGTATCAGCTTAATTTTGAACAACCTATCCACGTTCATTTTATGGGAATCGGCGGCATCAGCATGAGCGGTCTCGCCGAGATTCTCCACGAAGAACATTTTATCATATCGGGTTCAGATTCCAGGGAATCCGAACTTACCCGTCACCTTGAACATATGGGCATGCAGATTTATTATGGCCAGAAGCCATCAAACATCACAGATGACATTGACCTGATCGTATATACTGCAGCGATCCGTGAAGACAATCCGGAATTCATCTGTGCAAAGGAAAAAGGCATCCCGATGCTGTCACGCGCCGAGCTTCTTGGACAGATCATGGATCATTATGCCAATTCCATCGCAGTAGCCGGAACCCATGGAAAGACAACCACAACTTCCATGATCTCACAGATCCTGCTCCAGGCAAAGGCTGACCCTACGATCACCGTTGGCGGTATTTTAAAAGCGATCGATGGAAATCTGCGTGTCGGAAAATCTGACGTTTTTATCTCAGAAGCCTGCGAATACACCAACAGTTTTTTAAATTTCCGTCCAAAATACAGCATTATATTAAATATCGAGGCAGAACATCTCGACTTCTTCAAGGATCTTGACGATATCCGCCATTCGTTCCGTCTGTTTGCAGAGAATACAAAAGACAATGGTGCGATCATTATCAACGGTGAGATTGAAAACTATCAGGAGATCACCAACGGTCTTGCTGCCCAGGTGATCACCTATGGCATGAATAACTCCTGCGATTTTTATCCGGAAAATATCGTCTTCGATGAAAAAGCCTGTGCTTCTTTTACCGCTATGTACCACGGCGAAAAAATTATGGATGTCACCTTAAATGTACCGGGACTTCACAATGTCTCTAACGCACTCGCAGCGATCGCACTTGCGCTTGACTTAAAGCTCTCCAAAGAAGATATTTATGCCGGCATCCTCGCTTTCGGTGGCGCCGACAGACGTTTCCAGTACAAAGGAACCATTGACGGCATTACTGTTATTGATGATTATGCACACCACCCGACAGAGATCCGTGCCACACTGACCGCAGCACAGAAGTATCCACACAAACGTCTGGTCTTAGTCTTCCAGCCACACACGTACTCACGTACCAAGGCATTTTTAAATGACTTTGCAGATGTCTTATCCATGGCAGATGTTGTCGTCTTAGCTGATATTTATGCAGCAAGGGAGAAGAATACTTTTGGAATCAGTTCCAGAGATATCGAAGCAAAATTAAAAGAAAAAGGAACGGATTGTCATTATTTCCCATCCTTTACAGAAATTGAAAAATTTTTATTAGAAAATTGTGTAGACGGTGATCTGTTGATAACTATGGGCGCCGGAGACATAGTAAATGTGGGCGAACACCTTCTTGGCAAGTAACTTATCCACATTATCCACATTCAATTGGGGAAAACTTCAACGATTGAATGTGGATTTTTTTGTTTACATAAAGTTATCCACATTTTTTATGTCAACCATAAGAAATGCCCAATTTTCAAGCTTTTCCGGCATTTTTAATCTTTTTTCACAAAAAAACCATTTTTTTATCCACATTATCCACATTTTTATAAAACCTTGATTTTGCGGGCTTTGTAAGAGAATTTGTTCTTCTCTTTTTATGCTTCCTGTGCTATAATTTTGGCGGACAAAGAAGCGCTGTGCCGCTTATTTTGCAGATTTCTGCTGTAACATAAGCCATAACCGTTATTGTCCGATTTTCTGGAAAGGAAGAACGAACATGGCAACTATCACACTTCACAGTGACACTCAGACATCTGCCACGAGCGTGTCGAATATCTTTATTGATGAATATATGTCCGATGCCAATGGGGAGTTTGTAAAAATATATCTTTATCTGCTGCGTCAGTTAAGTGCTCCGGACGCCGCATTTTCGATTTCAGCTATGGCTGATAAGTTTGAGCACACAGAAAAGGATATTAAACGCGCCCTCAGCTATTGGGAACGCATGGATCTGCTCCGTTTGGAGTACGATGCAAATGACAATCTGGTCGGCGTCTGCTTTTTAGACACACGAAGCCGCCAGGCAGAGGCAGATGACACCGATCCTGCTTCCGAAGAATGTCCTGAATGCGATGCTTTTTCTGAAGAATATGAAGCTTCACCGGTTTCATCCGATCTTCCCCTGCAAAAATCTTACACAGCAGAGGATATTAAGAATTTCCGGCAGGATGAAAATGTCGCCGAACTTTTATTTATCTCAGAGCGGTATCTTGGCCGGATCCTGACGGTAACAGATATGAATAGTATTTTATACTGGTATGACGGGCTGCATTTTTCCACAGATCTGATCGAATATCTGATTGAATACTGCGTCAGCAAAGGACATACCAGCATCCGTTACATAGACAAGGTTGCCCTTGCCTGGGCAGACAACCAGATTGAAACCGCCGAACAGGCCAAACAGTTTTCCGGGATCCACAGCCAGCTTTATTTTGCTGTCATGAAAGCTCTCGGTATCACGGGACGAAGCCTCGTTCCGTCAGAAACTGCTTATATCGATAAATGGAAATCCGAGCTGGGATTTTCCACAGAGGTGATCACATCTGCCTGTGAACGTACGATCCAGGCTATCCACCAGCCTTCCTTCAGTTACATCGATTCTATCCTTACAAACTGGAAGAAGCATAATGTAACCACCTTAGATGATGTTGCACGGCTTGATAAGGAGCATCAGCAGAAGAAGAAAACATCTTCTTCACCACAGCCTGCCCCATCACCATCCCGCAACAAGTTCAATAATTTTGAGCAGCGCTCCTATGATTATGATGCACTTGAAAAGATGCTGTTGAATACTTCAGCTCCATCCATTCCCCGTGCATAGCTTACCACAACACCTTTAACGTATAAGGGAGAACCTGAAAATGTCATTAAGCAATTCACAGTATGACGAAATTCTTCGTTCATACGATGCCAAACAACTGAAAGCACAGCACACTCTTGAACAGCGTACGCGGGATGCCTATGCACGTTCGCCGGAATTAAAAGATCTCGATGCTTCCATCGCAGAAACTTCGGTTGCCTGTGCAAGAAGAATGTTAGACGGTGATCCACATGCACTTGACGAATTAAAAAAACAGCTCGCAGGCCTGCGTCGGCAGAAAGCACAGCTTATGAAAGAGTTTCATCTCCCGGAACATTATTTCGAACCGGTTTATGAATGTCAGGACTGTAAGGATACCGGATACATCAATGCAAAGCCCTGCCACTGTCTCCGTCAGAAGATGATCGACCTGATTTATACACAGTCAAACATCCGGGAGATTTTGGAAACAGAGAATTTTTCCGCACTTTCCTTTGATTATTATTCCGATTCTGACACAAATCCCGTGACCGGCCTTACTTCCCTTGCAACGGCAAAGGCAGCTGTGGCAAAATGTCACGAATTTATCGAGCAGTTTGATTCCACATTTTCCAATCTGTATTTCTATGGAGATACCGGAATTGGCAAGACATTTTTATCTAACTGCATTGCAAAAGAATTATTAGATTCCGGACATTCCGTAATTTACTTTACGGCATTCCAATTATTTGATATATTAAGCAAAGGTGTGTTTGAAAAAGATGCCGATGCTATCATGGCACACCAGAATATTTTCGACTGCGATCTGCTGATCATTGATGACCTCGGAACAGAGCTCGCCAATTCATTCACTACCTCGCAGTTATTCCTCTGTCTGAACGAGCGTATTTTACGGAAGAAATCCACGATCATATCGACCAATCTGAATATGAACCAGGTTGCGGATACTTATTCTGAACGCGTTCTATCGAGGATTATGAACTACTATACGATCATCAAGTTATTCGGTGATGATATCCGTACCAAAAAACGTATTCACTAGATCCGGGGTAGCCCCTTATTCCGGTTCTATTGAAAATAAATTGTTAATGTTTATTTTATGGAGGAAAACCACTCATGCCAAACGATGAAAGAATTCTAGAAACCATGCCAGACGGTGCCCTCGGCTTAATTCCCTTAAAAAGCTGTGAAGAACTCGGTGCCAAAGTAGACAAATACTTAGTTGGCTGGAGAGAAAAGAGACAACAGGAACATCCAAATGATGCTGCATTCAAAGGATATCACCGCGATTCCTACATCATGACTGCATCTGTACCTCGTTTTGGAACAGGTGAAGCAAAAGGTGTGATCAAAGAATCCGTACGTGGATGTGACCTTTATCTCATGGTAGACGTTACAAATTACAGTCTCACCTATTCTGTTGCCGGTCACCAGAACCACATGTCTCCGGATGATCACTACGCAGACTTAAAACGTATTATTGCAGCTGCCGGTGGTAAAGCAAAACGTATCACTGCCATTATCCCATTCTTATACGAAAGCCGTCAGCATAAACGTACCGCCCGTGAGTCTTTAGACTGTGCCCTTGCTTTACAGGAGCTGACCGCTATGGGTGTTGATAACATCATTACATTTGATGCGCATGACCCTCGTGTACAGAACGCGATTCCTCTCAAAGGTTTCGAGACTGTTCAGCCAGCTTACCAGTTTATCAAAGGTATCTTAAAGAACTGTGATGACCTGAAATTAGATAATGATCATCTTATGATCATCTCTCCTGATGAAGGTGGTACAAACCGTGCTGTTTACCTTGCCAACGTTTTAGGTGTTGATATGGGTATGTTCTACAAACGCCGCGATTACAGCCAGATCGTTGACGGACGTAATCCGATCGTTGCACATGAATTCCTTGGCACTTCTGTTGAAGGCAAAGATGTGATCATCATTGATGATATGATCTCTTCCGGAGAGAGTATGATCGATGTTGCTACAGAGTTAAAGAAACGGAAAGCCGGACGTATTTTCGTTGTATCTACTTTCGGTCTGTTCACAAATGGTCTGGATCGTTTCGATAAAGCAGTTGAAGATGGCACCATTTACCGTGTTGTTACAACCAATTTAACTTACCAGACTCCGGAACTTCTTTCCAAACCATATTATATCAACTGCGATATGAGTAAATACATTGCTTATATCATTGATACTTTAAACCATGACACTTCTATCAGTGATTTATTAAATCCTTATGATAGAATCCAGAAACTTGTTTCCAAATACAAAAAAGAGCATGGACAGGCATAATGGGATCTCGCTTGTGAGATTCTCCGCCTTGCTTTTTGTGTAATAGGAAATTCCAAGGAATTTCCTACTACACAAAAAAATACCGCATCGGGAAAACCCGATGCGGTATTTTTTTACTGTTTTTGCAACAGTTATTTTTCACATCATGTATTAAAATAAGTTTACTCTTCCGGCATGTTTCTGGTTGATCACATAATATGCAGCGAATTCTTCTGGTTTTAAATAAACCTGAATACTCTTAATAGAAGATGCTCTGTGTCCTTCCTCTACAAACTGTTTTTTTGCTTTCTCAACAACTTCTTCGATCACAGCTTCCTGTCCCTGGAACTGAACAAATACTTCCGGTTTTACTTCTTCTTTCTTTGCTGCTGGTTTCTTTTCTGCAGTTGCTTTCTTTGCAACTGTTTTTGCTGCTGTTCCTGCTTTTTCTGTTACTTTCTTTGCTGCTTCTTTTACGGTCTCAGTTGCTTCTTTTACAGTTTCTACTGCTTCTGCAACTTTTTTCTCTTCGGACTTTACAACTTCTTCTGTCTTTTCTGCTGCGGTCTCAATGACTGTATTCTTTACTTCTGCTGCGGTTTCTTTTACGGCTGCCTTTGCTGTTGTTTTTGCAGCAGCTTTTGTTGCTGGTTTCTTTCTCATAATGTGGCTCCTCCTTCACATTCTCAAAACTACTCACACACTAAAAACTTTTCCATTGCATTCAATGCTTCTGCTTCATCGCTTCCGTTCGCTTCGATATTAACTGTCATTCCCTGGGAAGGATTAAATGCCATAATCCCCATAATACTTTTGGCATTAATTCTACGATTATTGCTTTCTAAGATAATCTCGCTGTCAAAACGACAAGCCACCTGCACTAATTCAGCAATCGGATTGCTGTGTTCTTCTGAAACATTTGATACTACGATCTCTTTTCTGCTCATGCCATCACTTCCTCTTTCACAGTGCTGTTAATAGATCCTTCTGTAATTGCACAATCCTCAATTACATACTCTTTAGAGCATACTCTATAAACGTCGAATTTGCAAGACATCCCAAAAAAACTGTTAATCTTACACGAAGTAATCCGCATAGCCAACAAAAACTTGTGCATTTTTCACCTCGTCTTTTTCGAACATATGCTCGCTGCTTTTTCATGGCAAACAACTGTCTTTTTAGCGCGTATTTTTCAAATATGTAAAGAAGATACTGCCCGCCTGGCCAAATAACTCATCAGCCTCCGAAATTGTCTTTCTGGATGCTGTGCCGCTAACCGGATCGTAAAGTTCTACCGAATTTGAATCATAGCCTGTGATAAGCACTGCATCATTTGTTCCGGTCATTGCAAAAACAGGATATCCATTGCTTACATAATACAAGACCTCATCTACAGTACATCCTGTCAGATCCAATATTACAGCATCCTTTAAGGTATCTGATAAAATCTGTTTTGGAGTCTCACCCTGATCGACCAATGCCCCGACACTAATGTGGATACCTTCCTTTCCTAACATCGCATTTACCGCAAGGATCACACTTCCGCGTCCACTGTCCTCTTCTCCCGGTTTTAAATCCTGGATTGACGACTGCACCGATTTTCTGGAACGTTTCCATACATATTGCTGATCGTCTCCGATCACAACTCCCATTTGATCATTTGCTGCGATCACTGCTTCTGCAATACTGTCACTCGTCAGGACGACTTTTCCCTTTACATATACATAATAACGGTCTGTATGCGTTTCTTTTTCAAAAGACACTTCCCGCGGTTCTTCCAAAATTGTTTCCTTCGGTGTCAGAATCTTCGGTGTCTTTTTCTTCCGTTCCTCTGCAAGATGAATACGTATCTGTGTCTCTTTTTCTTCTGTGCTCAATGTCTGGATATCAACAAGCTTCTGGCTGTCTCCCTCTCTGTTCATGATCATATCCTGACTTGCATCCACATAAGCTGTTCCGTTATTCTGCACACGGTTTAAGTAGATCGTATATCCATTCATCGAAATACCCTGCACATAATAGCCTGCTTTTTCATAGGTCTTTAAAATATCATGCTGATCGGATGAAGTATCCATGATTTTCACCTGATACATTGGGAATGTCGTATTGCCTGCCGCATCAACATGCACATCTGCAGCCTTCGCAACTCCATAAATAAAATCTTCCTTCATGAAGCCAAGTGGCTTTACGTATTCTGTATTTCCTTCTTTTATATCTGTCACCTGTTCTGTAACAAAGTCGATCAGATGCAGCGTATCACTTCCCCGCACTGCAGATGGATCCACCCATGCCATATAGCGGTTACTCTCAGAAATGGCATACGCTTCATCACTTAATCCTTCTACTAATACCTTTGTCTCTAAGGTGTTCAGGTCAATTCCATAAATATCCCCGTCTACCATAATATAGAATTCACCGCTGTCTGTCGCATACATCAGCTGTCCAAGCTCAGACTTCATGACCTCATAAGAACGGGTTGACGGGATAAACACCTGCTCCTCATTTGTATTGGCAAGACTGTCATAATGATAAACTGCGATCCCGACTTCTCCTTCATGGATACCTCGGTTCATATAGCCATAAACAATATATTCCATGCTTCCGGCTTCATCAATGCTTACAATTTTGATATCATGTTCTCCATGATTTTCACGCTCATCAATTCCCTCATAGCCGCGGAAGCTAAATACCTTTGCAAGCGTATTTTCAGCCTGATTATAACTCCAAAGCTCTCCCTCCTGCACAAACGCCACTACACTTCCTGCCTCATTTGTCTGATGCTCCACATCATCGGAACGGATTCCAAGTAAAATATCCCGGTCTGAGAAATTGCTGTTTTCCCCACGGAAAATCTCGTCCATCGTTCGTTCAAAGTTTAAAAGATACATTCTGGAACTTGTATACCGAACTCTGTAATATTCTTCTACATTATAATATTCTGTTTCACCATTCTCGCCAACCCTGGTAACAACATAATCCAAAACGATCACGTTATATGTCGGTGTGATCTCCTTAATGGCCGGAACCGGCTCTGTCAGTTTCTTTCCGTCAAAGTCTGCCCATCCTATCTGTTTTACAGAACTGTTTAAGGACACATATTGAAGTGTTGTATTGTCCCCTGTAGTCCGTTCGGTATAAGTACTTAATGAGCTGTAGTTTTCCCTGTCAAAGGTCATCTCATGGAATTGCTTTACAAAGGCTACACACTGCGTCACGTAGGCATCCACCGGTTCCAGAATTCTTGTATAATAATAAATAGACTTATCGCCGCTTTGCAGTTCGATCACCAGTAAATATTCCTCATCCTGTTCCAAAAGGTTTTGGATCGGAAGTCTCAGTGAAATTTTCCCTTTGTTTTCTGTGTAAGAATTCACCTCTGCATTGGCAATAAGACGTTTTGCATCCAGACTGCGGATTTCATAAGAAATCTTGTCCACAGCCGTCTGATATGTCTGGATCGTTACTGGAAGCATCCTGTCTGATGGGATCGGCGTGATCGTATCCCTCATATAAGCAGCACTCATTTCACCGGTATATCCATACAGTTCATTCACTGCCGTTCCATCCTCATACAACGTTACTACCGGCAGTGTAGCATCCGCCATTTCGGTTGTCAGGTCCTCATTCGTCTGATTTGTCATAAAACTGAATATCACAACTGCCAGAACAAAAATAACCGGCAGAACAATTGCTTTTATCATTCCCTTTCGCACAATATTCCTCCTGTGACTTGAAAAATAAAAAGAATCTCGCCTGCGAGAGCATTTTTTTATTTATAAAGATCCGGATGTCAAAAGGTCTGCTCCATAACCTTTATTGGCAAATTGCGCAAAAGAAATATGGAAAGTTTCTCTTTGTGCAATGGAGATAAGACTCATGAAGCGTGGAAGCCTCTTCTGAACACGCTTCACGCTTTCAGAGGCTTATCGGAATGTTTTGCACAATGAAACTTGAAATATTTTTTGTGTAATTTGACATTCTAAGCTAAGATGCCGACCTTTTTGCACCCGAATCCCATAAAAAATATAGCTATCACCTGAAAGCGATAGCTATATTGTATGCATTTTTTCGGTATTCCGCAATAACTTTTTCTACCACCATCTTCTGCAGCGACGGTGACGGCATCTTCTTCGATACATTTCATTGCTTAAGATCACTCCGATCAGGCAGTACAGCGGATCATTCCTTCCTGGCGGTGGTGGAGGCGGCATTCTTCCCGGTGCCCCTGCCCCGCCATATTCCGGTGGCAGCGGCGGCTTGCCTCCCCAGAGTTCTTCTGCCTGCATGCCCTCCCTGTCAGGATTCATATTCTGATAGATTTTGCCAGTGATCCGGTCTACCATCATCCGGTCCGGGTATTCATCAAACATGAGGCTTCCCTCATACTCCATTTTGTCGCACTCTTCATCCACAAGTTCAAGGATCCGCTTTACTTCCCCCGGGTACAGCTCTTTCATACGCTCCATATCTTTTTCGTATTCCATCTCCGTCAGATACAGATTCTGCATCGGATAACTCATATAAAAAGGCATCTTCGGCACATCGAACTGCTGCATACGAAATATCTGGTCCTGTTTATATTCCACGCAAGGTACTCCTTTTTCCTGCTACATCACTATAAGATATGCCGGAAAGCAGTGGAATGTTCTTCCCATGTTATAATCTGACACTCTTTACTGATTTTTTGCAAGCTCCTGCAGTTCCTGCATCAGTTCCAGATCTGACTGCTGCACTTTCATGTTTGTTGTCATCGGTTCCTCACCCGGTCTTGTGAGTGTGATCTCAATCACGGTTCCTTCCTCAATCTGTCTGGAAAATACTGCACTTAAAAATGCAACAAACTTCGGATGGTTTGCTGTAAATTTATTCTTCGCGCTCATAATCTTCATAATGGTTGCCGGATTCATCATCGTCTTCTTCCTCCAAAATTTCTTCTGTTCTCTTTGCTGACTTTTTTCTAAATAAAAAAATCTGCCTATGAAACTTATACCGCGAATTTCCCGTTTTTTCAAGTTTCACAGGCAGATTTTCCATTCCTTTCCGGATTTTTTACTTATATTCGTATATCAAAAGAGCTGCTTCTATATTTTTATTCTATTATTTGTTTTCCCGCGCTTCGGCTTTCGTCTTTGCCATTGCTTCGATCGCTGCCCAGATGATCTCCTGGTCTCTTTTATCAAGATCACGGTACATTTCGATCAGATCGTAATACTCATCTAATTCCTGACTCATCCTTACCTGTCCTTCAAAGCTTCGCTTTACCTCGCTCCGTCCTAGCAGATAGTCTGTTGTCACGTTAAAGTACTCTGCCGTACAGATCAGCATATCAACCGGCATGGAACAGACATCCTGTTCATATCTGCTGATATTCTGCTGCGTCACTCCAATTCTCGCACCAATCCCCGTCTGCGTCATATGTCTGCTCTCCCGCAGTTCCTTTAACTTTCCTCTCATGTAAAAATCTCCTTGTAAGACAAGATTCTTTTCCTGTAACCTGCTGCCATGACAATTTTCCTTGAACATAGCTGCCACTTTCTTCTCGCAAGAACATTTTACGCAAAATTCTTTTTCAATTTACTTGTTTCACTGGTAAATATTTACAATTTATATAAGTTCATTCCGGATTCTAAGATTAATCTAGTGCATTTCTTACAAACTAAGAATATTTTCTTGAATTTTCTTTTCTCTTGTAATAATCTATGTATGTAGTTTATTATATTTGTAGTGCAATAGTATTTTGTTATTATACTATCATTTTTTCAGGAGCGTGATTCTTATGTCAGAAAAGTCAAAAAAACTATTTCATAAATTTATCCGTCATATACAGTACGAGTTTTGGTGTACTTATGACAGGCTGCAAAATCCACTGGTCATCGACTGTTTCGGTCAGTTTCGCAGAGAACGTGCCCGCATGACCGAAGAAGAACGGCAGGAAGCGGATGAACGTATCCGGAAACTTCTTGAAGAATTAGACAATTAAGTTTCCACTTTTTTCCCTTTTGTTATGTGACTTGATGGTTCCTGTTACTGAAATGATGGACAGCAGAACAGGAATCTTCAATTTGCTAAATTTTTAACAATTTTTTTATTGATTTTATAAAGCAGATATGTATAATTATAGTAGGGAAAGTTGTTGATTTTTAATTCCCTGCATTTTAGTAGTGTAAGACCTGTATTTTACAGATCATTACCATATTTATCACACAGCGAAAGGAAAGAGGTAAATTAAAATGGCACAGATTGATTTAAGCAAGTATGGTATTACCGGAACAACAGAAGTTGTTTACAATCCTTCTTATGAATTATTATTCGAAGAAGAAACAAAACCTGAACTTGAGGGTTACGAAAAAGGACAGGTCAGCGAACTTGGCGCAGTAAACGTAATGACCGGTATCTACACAGGACGTTCCCCAAAAGATAAATATATCGTTATGGATGAGAACTCTAAAGACACTGTATGGTGGACTTCTGACGAATACAAAAACGATAACCACCCAGCTACACAGGAAGCATGGGATTCTGTAAAAGCATTAGCATTAAAAGAACTTTCCAACAAGAGACTGTTCGTTGTAGATGCATTCTGTGGTGCTAACAAAGATACCCGTATGGCAATCCGTTTCATCGTTGAGGTTGCTTGGCAGGCTCACTTTGTAACAAATATGTTCATCCAGCCTACAGCTGAAGAATTAGAGAACTTTGAGCCGGATTTCGTTGTTTACAACGCTTCCAAAGCAAAAGTTGAGAACTACAAAGAATTAGGATTAAACTCTGAAACAGCTGTTATGTTCAACATCACAAGCCGCGAACAGGTTATCGCTAATACATGGTACGGCGGAGAGATGAAAAAAGGTATGTTCTCTATGATGAACTACTTCTTACCATTAAAGGGTATTGCTTCTATGCACTGCTCAGCTAACACAGATTTAAATGGTGAGAACACAGCTATCTTCTTCGGACTTTCCGGAACAGGTAAAACTACACTTTCCACAGATCCAAAACG
>CAKRLC010000017.1 GCA_934358955.1 uncultured Roseburia sp.
TCAGTCATTTATACACAACAGGTACAAAAAGGGAGATGCGAAAAAACTCAATCGAGTTTTTTCACATCCCCTTTTTTCGTTTTCAGAATCTGGGTGCCGGAAGATCAGGATTGCTTTTTGCAGGAAGGCACATCAAATTCAGGATTGAAGGCATAGAAATTTTTAGAGTCGAGATCATCCTGGATAATGCGTAAAGCTTCACCGAAACGCTGGAAATGCACAACTTCACGTTCGCGTAAGAAGCGGATCGGATCAGAGACCTCCGGATCCTTTACGAGCCTTAAAATATTATCATAAGTAGTTCTGGCTTTTTGTTCCGCTGCCATATCTTCAAATAAATCTGTGAGGGCATCGCCTTTTGACTGGAATTCGCAGGCGTTGAATGGAATTCCACCTGCAGCCTGCGGCCAGATGCCAGCAGTGTGATCCACATAATATGGCGCGAAACCAGCTGCTTCCAATTCTTCGGCAGATAACCCCTTTGTGAGCTGCCTTACAATTGTGGCAACCATTTCAAGATGCGCCAGTTCTTCCGTCCCAACATCGGTAAGAACGCCCATGACTCTTCGGTCAGGCATACTGTAACGCTGGGAGAGATAACGCATGGAAGCACCCATTTCTCCATCAGGTCCGCCATATTGGGACAGAATGATCTGGGCAATTTTTGCGTTTGGCTTTGTGATTTTTACAGGGTATTGCAGTCTTTTTTCATAATTCCACATTTAATAGCATCCTCCTTCCCATGGCCATGGCTCCGTTGACCAGTACCAGTGATCTGCCGGCTTTGCTGTATCGATTGTCAGAGGCCCATAGCTGTCTGCGTAGGTGCGCAGGGCATTTTCGCGGAGTTCCTTATAATGTGCAAAGTTTTTTATGGCTTCCCTGTCATCCGGGTGTGTATCAAGGAACAGGGAAAGCTCGACAACAGCAAAGCTGGCTGCGTCAATGAGATGTAGAAGTTTTGCGCGTTCTGTCTGGTTTGTCATCTTCGAAATGCCCTCCTTCCAAGAAATGGTTTATCTAACTCCGGAAAAAGGGTGCCGCGTGAGAGCCCTTTATCTGCGTCGTACAAAGTGCCGGGCTGCTGCCATGGAACATAGGCCATTGCGATCTCAAAATTGTGTCCGGAGGAAAGAGAAGGCATACCAGAGCAGTTCCCGGAAAATGGGTTCATTGTATACGATGAATTCATGTTGATTGACCTCGATAATTTGATTTTTCTTTTAAAACAATATATGTTCTGAAAGAAAAAAGGGTGCATAAAACTTGTCAGAACGAAAATTATATTATATAATAATCTGTAGCGCTATGATTATATTATGGCATAGATTATACAGGTTGTCGTTTTTCAATGAATGTATTCGAAAAACAGAAAGAGGAGAACATGAGCAAAGTTAGAACAAGATTTGCACCAAGCCCAACAGGAAGAATGCATGTTGGTAATTTACGCTCAGCATTATATGAGTTTTTAATTGCAAAGCATGAAGGCGGAGATTTTATGCTCCGTATTGAAGATACAGACCAGGAACGTTTTGTTGAAGGCGCGGTAGACATCATTTACCGTACGTTACAGGAGACAGGGCTGGTACATGATGAAGGTCCGGATAAAGATGGCGGATATGGTCCATATGTCCAGAGTGAACGTATGAAGACCGGCATTTATATGAAATATGCGAAAGAACTCGTAGATAAAGGAGAGGCATATTATTGTTTCTGCGATAAAGAAAGACTTTCTTCTTTAAAAACAGAAGTGGTAGAAGGCAAGGAGATCATGATCTATGACAAGCACTGTCTGTCTCTTTCCAAAGAAGAGGTAGAAGCAAATCTTGCAGCCGGCAAACCATTCGTGATCAGACAGAATATTCCAAACGAAGGAACTACAACTTTCCATGACGAATTATACGGAGACATCACAGTAGAAAATGCCGAATTAGACGATATGATCCTGATCAAATCAGACGGATATCCTACGTATAATTTTGCAAACGTAGTAGATGATCATACAATGAATATCACACATGTTGTAAGAGGAAATGAATATCTTTCTTCTTCTCCGAAGTATCAGAGATTATATGATGCATTTGGCTGGGAATCACCGGTATATATCCATTTACCTCTGATCACAGATGAAAATCATAAAAAGTTATCCAAGAGAAGTGGACATTCATCTTTTGAAGACCTGATCGAACAGGGATTTTTGACAGAGGCAGTTGTGAATTATATTGCATTGCTCGGTTGGAGCCCGGAAGATAACCGTGAGATCTTTACATTAGAGGAACTGATCAAGGAATTTGATTATCATAGAATCAGCAAATCACCTGCAGTGTTTGATTATACAAAATTAAAATGGATGAATGGTGAGTATATCAAGGCTATGGATTTTGATAAGTTCTATGAGAAGGCTCTCCCATACATCAAAGAAGTGATCTCAAAGGATCTTGATTTTAAAAAGATCGCTGCAATGGTAAAAACAAGAATTGAAATTTTCCCGGATATTGCAGAACACATTGATTTCTTTGAGGCATTGCCGGAATATGATGTTGCAATGTATACACATAAGAAAATGAAGACAAATGCAGAGACATCACTTGAAGTCTTACAGGAGATCCTTCCGAGATTAGAAGCCCAGGAAGACTACAGCAATGATGCTCTTTATGCGATGTTATCTGAATATGTGGCAGAGAAAGGCGTGAAGAACGGTTATGTTATGTGGCCGATCCGTACGGCTGTTTCAGGAAAACAGATGACACCTGGTGGGGCAACCGAATTAATGGAGATCCTTGGAAAAGACGAATCAATTGCCCGAATCAAAAAAGGAATTGAAATGCTCAGTAAATAAGCTTCAGGCTGTGAAATGAACCTTTGTTTCACAGCCTGTCTTAATATAATTGAAACCGGTTAGAAAGGGATTTCATGGAAAAAAGATATAATGCATCTCAGATCAGGGCAATCTCACACTTTAAGGGGCCTTGTCTTACACTTGCCGGTCCGGGCTCCGGAAAGACGGCGGTGATCACGGAACGAACCAGACATCTGATCGAACAGTATAAGGTAAATCCGTCCAATATTCTTGTTATCACATTTACAAAAGCAGCTGCATTAGAGATGAAAACACGGTTCCAGAAGCTGATGGGGGAAGGAAGCTACCCGGTTACCTTTGGGACTTTTCATGCGGTTTATTTTAGTATTTTAAAACATGCATATCATTACAACGCAGGGAACATTATCCGGGAAGAACAAAAATATGCACTGATGCGTGAACTGGTTCAAAAGCATCGTCTGGAATATGAAGATGAGGCAGAATTTGTGACGTCGATCCTGGGTGAGATCAGTATGGTGAAAAATACGGGTGTATCTATTCAGAATTACTATTCCACAAACTGTGCGGAGCATATTTTCCGGAAAATATATGGGGAATATCATGAATATCTCTATCAGCACAAACTGATCGATTTTGACGATATGCTAGTTTACACTTATGAATTATTTCGGGAACGCAAGGATATATTAGGAGCATGGCAGAAAAAATACCAGTACATATTGATCGATGAATTTCAGGATATTAATAAAATTCAGTTTGATATTGTAAAAATGATCGCAGCGCCGGAAAATAACCTTTTTGTAGTGGGAGATGATGATCAGTCAATCTACCGTTTCCGGGGAGCCAGACCGGAGCTTATGCTTCATTTTAAAGATGACTTTCCGGATGCAGAGCAAATTCTTTTAGACACCAATTATCGCTCTCAAAAAAATGTAGTGGAAGCGGCACAGAATCTGATCAGTTATAACAAAGAACGTTTTCCGAAGGAGATCAAAGCATGGCAAAGCCCGGAACAAGAGGTGGAGTACGCTGTTTTTAAGAGCCAGAAGGAAGAGTGCGCAAGGATCATATGGGATATTCAGAATCATATGGAACGTGGAGGTGCTTATAGGGATATTGCTATTTTGTTCCGTACCAATACGCAGCCGCAGATGCTGACGGAAAAGCTGTTAGAATATAATATCCCATTCCGTATGAAGGATGCCATCCCAAATCTTTATGAACACTGGATCGCGAAAGATATTTTTACGTATATCAGGATCGCACAGGGAAGCCGCAGCCGTAAAGATTTTTTAAAAATCATGAACCGGCCGAAACGTTATATCAGCAGGGATTCACTGGATGAGGAAGAGGTTGCCTTTGATGTATGGGAATGGTTTTATGAGGAAAAACCGTGGGTGGCAGAGCGGATACAGAGATTAGAGTACGATATCCGGATGTTGTCCGGTATGGGGCCGTTTGCAGCAATGAATTATATCCGCCGTGGGATTGGCTACGATGAATTCTGTGCCGAGTATGCAGACTATCGGAGAATGAATGTGGACGATCTTTACGAGGTACTGGATGAATTACAGACGAGTGCAAAAGGATACGATACGTATGATGCCTGGTTTGACCACATTGAGCAATATGGAAAAGAATTGGAAAAACAGTATCAGAAACAGAATGAAAATCAGGAAAGTGTTGCATTATCTACGCTGCACAGTTCCAAAGGGTTAGAATATGACAATGTGTATATTATTGATGTCAATGAAGGAATCATGCCGTATAAAAAGGCAGTATTAGACGGGGAAATCGAAGAAGAACGGCGGATGTTTTATGTTGGTATGACGAGAGCAAAAAAAAATCTGCATCTTTTTTCCATTCAGCAATTGAATCATAAAGACACAGATTTTTCCAGATTCATAAAGGAATCAAAGATCAGAAAGACAAATACGTAGTATTAGTCGTCTAAATCTTCAAACTCAGCTTCATCAAGAAGCTCATCAAAACGGTCGGCTACGACTTCATATTCGTCATCATCTTCGATATTCTCAAGAGAAGGATTGCCTTCTTCGTCTTCGGAATAACGGTAGATGAAGACTTCACCGTCCTCATTCTCATCGCCGTTTTCATCAAGCGGAAGAAGAGCAATGTAATCGCGTCCTTCTGCTTCGAAGATAGTAAGGATCTGACATTCTACAGAACTGCCGTCGTCGAGATCAAGTGTAACGAACATATCGTCATCGTCTAAATTGTTGAACTGGTTTTTCTCTGCCATGGCACACCTCTTTATTTTCATGATTTTTATTCCGTAACTGTAAATGCCTGCTACAGCTACGAACAATTATAGTATCTTAAGACTGAGGAGAAAAGTCAAGCATATTTTCGAAAAATATAAAATGGGGCAGGTCAAGCTATACAAAATAGTGCAGGACAGGTATAATAAAACAAGGAAAGAGAAAATGATAAAGGCTGGTGACAGAATGGATTATAGAGTAACCGAGGGAGATTATGAAAGATTCGGTGTAAAAAGAGAGAATCATGGAGCGATATTTACTTTTGAAGCAGGAAAAGACCAGACATGTGCAGTGGTTTTTTATGATGATGCGTTCCATGTAACAGAAAAAGTAGCCGTTCCGGGCGAATTTTACACAGGAAATGTCAGGTCTGTCCGGATTTGCGGATTGAAAACGAAAAAAATCTATTATAATTATGAAATAGATGGGGAGATTGTTACAGATCCATATGCAACAGCGATTGTGGGAAGGGAACAATGGAATGACAGTTCCAGGCAGGAGAAGAATTATCAGATTTACGGATGCAGTGAAGAGATTTCATATCATTTCCGATGCGGGACGCAGCCTGAGATCGCTAAGAGCGATATGGTTATGTATAAGCTCCATGTGCGGGGATTTTCCATGGATGCAGGGATGCGTGGCAGAGAAAAAGGAACATTTGCAGCAATAGAAAAGCAGATACCGCGGCTGAAAGAGCTTGGGATCACGACGGTGGAACTGATGCCTTCTTATGAATTTGAAGAGCTTGAATTTCCAAAACAGGAGGCATTACCGGATTATTTACCCTTTCATGAAGAATTAGAAGCGTCACGAAAGAAAACAGAAGCAGTCGGCCTAAATTACTGGGGATATAAAAAAGGCTTTTATTTTGCGCCAAAGGCATCTTACAGCAAAGGAAAGAATGCAGCTGCAGAGTTCAAACAGCTGGTCGACAGGATGCATGAAAACCAGCTGGAATGTGTGATGGAATTTTACTTTGAGGCGGATGAAAACCAGAACCGGATCCTGGATATACTGCGTTACTGGAGAAAGGAATACCGCGTAGACGGGTTCCATCTTATCGGGGAGAATCTTCCATTGCTGGCAATTGCACAGGACCCGTTTTTAAAGCGTACCAAGATTTTTGCACCATCGTATCCGGAGCAGCTGTGGAAGCAGAAGGAAGCTTATCCGCATCTGTATATTTACAATGAAGAATATCTGTTTGCAGGACGCAAGCTGATCAATCATCAGGGCGGGTCACTTGCTGAGTTTTGCAATCAGCAAAAGAAACAGAATGAGATGATTGGGTTTGTCAACTTTATGAGCAACCATAATGGATTTACACTCGCAGATGTATTCGCTTACAATGAAAAGCATAATGAAGAAAACGGTGAAAAAAATGCTGATGGAATAGATTATAATTACAGCCAGAACTGTGGAGTGGAAGGAAAAACATCAAAAGTATATGTAAAAGAGCTCCGGAAAAAATGTCTGCGTATGGCACTTGCCATGGAGTTCCTGGGACAGGGTGTACCATTGATCATGGCCGGGGATGAAGCTGGAAATTCACAGCGCGGAAATAATAACGCATATTGCCAGGATAATAAGATTGGATGGGTAAACTGGAAAAACCGGGAATATGGCGAAGAACTGGCTGAGTTTATCAGAAGCCTTGCTGCATTCCGGAGGGAACACCCGGTGATCCGTCAGGAGAAACCAATGCAGTTTCAGGATTACCGTCATAAAGGCTGTCCGGACATTTCTTACCATTCAGAAAATGCCTGGCTGAATGGTGTATCCGGAGCAGACATGGCGCTCGGAATATTGTATAACGGAAATTACGCAAAAAAAATCTCAAAAGCAGGGATGACAGATGACGATTATGTTTATGTCGGTTATAATTTTCATGAATCAGTCAGACAGCTGGCACTACCAAAGCTTCCGGGAAAGAAAAAATGGTATCTTGTGATGGATACAGACCGCGCAAAGAATGCTTTTGTCCAGGAAACAGAACCGGCAGAAGACCAGCAGAAAGTTGTGGTAAATCCACAGTCGATTATTATATTGTTAGGAAAATAAAAGATGAATATTTGGAAACATTTTTGCACAATTAATCACCATAAAATGCTTGTAATGAAAGGGTGTTTTCAGGTTGGGCTGATCCGGCAGGGACTGCTTCATGACCTTTCAAAGTACAGCCCGACAGAATTTATTGTTGGCTGCAAATATTATCAGGGAACGATGAGCCCGAATAATGCAGAGCGGGAGGCAGTAGGATACTCATCAGCCTGGCTGCATCATAAAGGCAGGAATAAACACCATATGGAATACTGGATTGACTATGGTGTTCCTGATAAGGAAGGACCGCATAAAGGGGAACATAAAGGTCTTTGCGGGATGAAGATGCCGGTACGCTATGTGGTGGAAATGTACATTGACCGCGTAGCAGCATCAAAGAATTATCAGAGAGAAAAATATAGGGATGACAGTGCCCTGATTTATTATCTGAACGGAAAGGCATTCCATATTCTGCATGAAGATACGCGGGCACTGTTGGAATTGCTGCTTGAGATGCTGGCAGTAAAAGGTGAGTCTGCCACAAATCAGTTTATCAGAGAACAGGTTCTGAGCGGAAAGCTTCCATACGAAGAAACGGTCCTGAAAGATCTTAAAAGTCAGTGGGAAAACGATCCGGCACTTTTAAATCTGGGAAAATACATTGCATGTCCACAGGGAGCGGTGCGGTAAGCACCAGCTCCTTTTTGCTTATCGGATGGTCAAAACGAATCCGGTAAGAGTGGAGAGCCTGCCTTTGGATGCGCGAAAAATCCGGATGATATAAAAAGTCGCCGATCAATGGATGACCAATATACTTCATATGGACGCGGATCTGGTGCGTACGACCGGTTTCAAGCTTTAAGAGCAGGAGTGAGAGTCCATCCCTGCAGGCAATCCGCCTGTAATGGGTTACAGCAGCTTCTCCATGTAAAAAGTCAACCTGGCGTTCAATGGTGGAGCCTGGCTTTCTGCCAATGGGTGCATCAATGATCCCTGCTTCTTCGGTTATGCCGGATACAATGGCAAGGTATTCCCGGTGAACTTTCCGGTCGGAAACCTGCTGGTTTAAAATGGCAGAGCTTAACATATGCTTTGCTAAGATCGTCAGTCCGGTCGTGTCACGGTCAAGCCGGTTGGCACAGCGGAATGTATAGGGGATGCCCTGATCCGCAAAGTAATGGCACACAGCATTTGCCAGAGTATTTTCATAATGGTTGATCGAAGGGTGGATCGGCATGTTAGCCGGTTTATTTACGACCAGAATGTCTTCATCTTCATAGCAGACAGATAAAGGTTCTGCTGTCGGTACAATGTTTGCCGAGCCTTCTGGTTCGACCAGATGGACGGTAAGCACATCTTCAGTCTGAAGCTTTGTATTCATATATTCCCAGATTCCGTTTAACAGTATACTTTCCGGTGTTTTCTTTAAATGGACAAGGATGGCATGTGAATAACCGGAGTATTTTAAAAATTCCTGAATCGTCATGCCGGCTTGTGCATTGGAAATCTTATATTCAAAGTTGCGTTTCATAAAAGCTGCCTTTCTGCCCGCAAGGGACAATAGAAGTTATCCGCATTATAGCGGATTTGAAAACGGAAATCAAATCATTCAAAATATAAGTAGGAAAAGCACAGGAACATTTTTTTGACATAGAATGTTATAAGAAAGCTTTTAAGGTGCGTTTTGAAGACTTTTTTAACTCCGTTAACGCAAGAACAGGAAAATAGATGCCTGCAAAAAATGAAAAATGGCGACCTTGGGGCAAGAAGTGAGCTGATCGAACGAAATATGCGTCTGGTTGCGCATATAGCAAAAAAATACCAGAACGCTGAGGAGGATATGGACGATTTAATCTCAATCGGATCAATCGGACTGATCAAGGCCGTAGATACCTATAAAGAGGATTACGGAAGCAGACTGGCAACTTATGCGGCAAGATGCATTGACAATGAACTGCTGATGTATTTCCGTGGAAAAAAGAAATCTTCAAAGGAAGTTTCCCTCTATGAGCCGATCGGAACCGATAAGGAAGGAAATCAGATCCGTCTGGTAGATGTTGTGGTGAGCGAAGATGCTGATGTGGTCGAAAAACTAGAGGAGAGCCGGAATATCAGGAGGTTAAATGAACTGATTCCAAAAGCTTTAAACGGAAGGGAACTTTTTATCCTGATCAACCGCTATGGACTTTATAATAAAGAAGTTATGACACAGCGGGAAATTGCGCGAAAGCTTGGCATATCAAGGTCTTATGTATCTAGGATTGAAAAAAGGGCTGTTGAAAAACTACGCAAAGTATTCGAAAGCGAAATCTGATACAATTTCAAAAAAAGACATTTAAAAATATCGGAAAACATGTTATACTGTGCCTGTCTGGCAGAAGCCGTATCGACGACTGCCAGAACGTGTCATAGCACGTTCTGTTTATCTATTAATTTCAATGAGTTATCAATAGCAGAGTTCACTGCAGAATCACCAGAATGAATCAGAAGAAGGAAGAAAATTGTATAGTTTAGTGACAACATCAATTATTCAGGGAATTAAAAGTGTCCCGGTCTATGTGGAGGCCGATGTCAGCGATGGAATGCCGCTTTTTGAGATGGTCGGTTTTTTGTCGGCGGAAGTGAAAGAGGCGAAAGAAAGAGTAAGGACAGCACTGAAAAATTGCGGGATTTTATTGCCTGCAAAAAAGATCACCATTAATTTTATCCCGGCGAATATCAGAAAAACAGGATCAGGATTTGATCTGCCGGTTGTATTGGCAATTTTAAGTGCGCTTGGACTTGTTCCGGCAAAAGAAACGGAAGAGGTCATGGTAGTAGGAGAAATCAGCTTGAACGGGGATGTAAAGCCGGTAGACGGAATCCTTCCAATGGTAGCGGAAGCGAAGGAGCGGGGAATGAAAAGCTGCATTGTACCGGAAGAAAATGTGGCAGAAGCTTTGCTTGTGAAAGGAATCCGGATTTATGCAGTAAAAAATATTGCGGAAATGATACATATTTTAAATGGCGGGAAATATAAGGAAAAAGAAGTCCGGCCGGTCATTCAAGATGGTGTAAAGCAAATGGATTTTGCTGATATCCACGGGCAGCGGGCAGTCAAGCGGGCATGTGAAGCCGCAGTCAGCGGTATGCATAATCTTTTGATGATCGGACCACCTGGGGCAGGAAAGACGATGATGGCAATGCGGATTCCGACTATTTTACCACTGCTTGATGAGGCAGAGCAATTAGAGCTATCAAAAATTTACAGTGTATCCGGAATGTTTATGAGCAGAGAAGCACTGATTGGGGAAAGGCCGTTCCGGTGCCCACATCATACCGTTACACCACAGGGGCTTGTCGGAGGCGGCAGAAATCCGAAGCCTGGGGAGATCTCTCTGGCACATAAAGGTGTACTTTTTTTGGATGAGCTTCCGGAATTCCAGCAGAGCACGATTGAGATTTTAAGGCAGCCGATGGAAGATAAAAGTGTACGGATCGTACGAAACAGCGGAACTTGTGAGTACCCGGCTGATTTTATGCTGGTTGCGGCCATGAACCCATGCAAATGCGGATATTATCCGGATGTGCAGAAATGCAGGTGCAATGCGGCATCCATAGAACGTTATATTGGAAAAATCAGTCAGCCGCTACTGGACCGGATAGATCTTTGCGTGGAAGCGCCGCAGATTTCTTTCCAGGAATTAAATGGAAAAACAAGGGAGGAAAGTTCTTCAGAGATAAGGAAGCGCGTGGAACAGGTACATGCAATCCAAAGAGAACGGTATCTGGAGGAAACATTTAGCTTTAACAGCCAGATACCGGCTTCACGTATCCGGGAATTTTGTGCTTTGAGCCGGGATCAGGAAGCGTATATGGAAAAAATCTATAAAAAATTAAATCTTACAGCACGTTCCTACCACAAAATTTTAAAGGTCGCCAGAACACTTGCTGACATGGATGAGAGTAAGACAATCAAAAACAGTCATTTAAATGAAGCAGTCTGTTACAGGAATGTTGATCCTGCCATCTGGCATCGGACATAGGCAGAAAGGCACAGGTGAACAGATGAAGTATCAGTATTGGCTGGCAAATATTCCAGGGGTCGGAAGCAGGACGATCGGGAAGCTGTTAAAAAAAGCCGGAAGCGCACAGGAAATCTATTTTTTAAGAAGGGAACAGCTCGAAAAAGCAGGAGGACTATCGGAACGGCAGATTGAAGCAATCTGCGAAAGAAAAAAAGAATGGGATCTGGATGAAAAACTATCAGAACTGCACAGCAGGGGGATTACTTTTTTGTCTTTTGAGATGGAAGATTACCCCGATCAGCTGAAAAATATATCTGACCCTCCATACAGTCTTTATATAAAAGGCAGAATGCCGGATTTTCAGAAAAAAAGAGCTGCGATCGTAGGTGCCCGCATGTGCTCTGAATACGGAAAATATATGGCTGAAAAATTAGGGGAGGCATTGTCGGGGCATGGTGTGGAAGTGATCAGCGGTCTCGCCGGTGGCGTGGATTCACATGGACATATAGGAGCCCTGCGGGGAAAAGAGGCAACGTATGCGGTGCTTGGCTGTGGGGTAGACGTCTGTTATCCGCAATACAACCGGAAGTTATATGGAGAGATCCTGGAATCCGGAGGGATCCTGTCAGAATACCCTCCGGATACCGCGCCGCTTGCACGGCTCTTTCCTGCACGAAACCGGATTATTTCAGCACTGAGTGATATGGTGATCATTGTGGAAGCAAAGGAACGGAGCGGATCACTGATCACAGCAGATTATGCGCTTGAGCAGGGAAAGGATATTTATGCAGTTCCGGGGCGTGTGACAGATGCATTAAGCCAGGGCTGTAATAACCTCATCAAGCAGGGTGCCGGCATTATAAATAATGTAGAAGATTTCCTGAAAGATCAGAAAATCTGTATGGGCATGGAAACCAAACAGGAAAATTTTAATAAATTATTACTTGAAAAAGATGAAAGCTTGGTGTATGCTTGTTTGAGTTTACGACCGAAAAGTCTGGAGGAAATAATCCGACAGACCAGATATGGGATGCCGCAGATCGCGGATATCCTGCAAAGACTCATACAGAAAGAATTTGTGACAGAGACATTTAAAAATTATTATATACGAAAAATCTGATACTTAAAGGAGATAGGCGAATGGCAAAGTACCTGGTAATTGTGGAATCACCGGCGAAGGTGAAGACAATCAAAAAATTTTTGGGGAAAAATTATGAAGTAGTGGCATCAAACGGACATGTGAGGGATCTGCCAAAAAGCCAGCTCGGCGTAGATGTGGAACATGATTATGAACCGAAGTATATTACGATCCGGGGAAAAGGGGATATTTTAGCGAAGCTTCGTAAAGAAGTGAAAAAGGCAGATAAAGTATATCTCGCAACGGACCCTGACCGTGAAGGAGAAGCAATTTCCTGGCATTTGAGCCAGGCTCTTAAGCTGGACGGAAAAGATGTGAACAGGATCAGCTTTAATGAGATCACACAGAGTGCAGTAAAGGCATCACTGAAGCAGCCAAGAGAGATCGATATGAATCTTGTGAATGCGCAGCAGGCACGCCGCATTCTGGATCGTATGGTTGGTTATAAGATCAGTCCGCTTCTCTGGGCGAAGGTGAAGAGAGGATTAAGTGCCGGAAGGGTACAGTCAGTTGCATTACGCATTATCTGTGACCGAGAAGATGAGATTAATGCATTTATTCCGGAAGAATACTGGACACTGGAAGCAAACTTAAAAATTCCGGGTGAGAAAAAGCTGCTGTTAGCCAAATTTTATGGAGATGACAAAAATAAAATGACGATTTCTTCCAGGGAAGAAATGGATAAGGTCATGCAGGAGATTGAAAAGGAACAATTCCAGGTGCTTGAAGTGAAAAAGGGCGAAAGGGTAAAAAAAGCGCCACTGCCATTTACAACGAGTACGTTGCAGCAGGAAGCATCCAAGGCATTAAATTTCCCGATTTCAAAGACAATGCGCATTGCGCAGCAGTTATATGAAGGAGTGGATATCAAAGGTCAGGGAACCGTCGGTCTGATCACGTACCTGAGAACGGATTCCACCAGAATCTCTGAGGAAGCAGATGCACAGGCACATGAATATATCGGAAGCGTTTACGGAGAAGAATATACTGCGACACAGACAGTGGCCAAAAAGACCGGTGCAAAGATCCAGGATGCACATGAGGCGATCCGGCCATCAGATATCAACCGCACACCGGTTCTGGTGAAGGAATCTCTTTCAAGAGACCAGTTCAGATTATATCAGCTTATCTGGAAACGCTTTGCTGCAAGCAGAATGACACCGGCTGTTTATGAGACGACCAATGTGAAGATCGGTGCCGGCAAGTACCGCTTCACGGTTTCTGCATCCAAGATCGCTTTTGACGGATTTATGTCTGTTTATACGAGTGATGAGGATGAAAAGGCAGAGAACAATGTATTGCTGAAGTCTATTGATGAAAAGACAGAGCTTGGACTGGATACGCTGGAAGAAAAACAGCACTTTACACAGCCACCGGCTCATTACACAGAGGCATCTCTTGTAAAAACATTAGAGGAGCTTGGAATCGGACGTCCAAGTACTTATTCACCGACGATTACGACCATTCTTGCCAGAAGATATATTGTAAAAGAGAACAAAAACATTTATGTGACAGAGCTTGGTGAAGTGGTAAATCAGATCATGAAGGAATCATTCCCATCGATTGTCGATGAACACTTTACTGCCAATATGGAGAGCCTTCTTGACAGTGTTGGAGAAGGAACCGTAAGCTGGAAAACAGTTGTTGAGAACTTCTACCCGGATCTGGATGCAGCAGTCAGGGCTGCAGAGAAAGATCTCGAAAAGGTAAAAATCGAAGATGAGGTAACCGATGTTGTATGTGATGTCTGCGGACGTAATATGGTAGTAAAATACGGACCGCACGGCAAATTCCTGGCATGTCCTGGATTCCCGGAGTGCCGCAATACCAAACCATATCTTGAGAAGATCGGTGTTGCATGTCCGCAATGTGGAAAGGAGATCGTCCTTAAGAAAACCAAAAAGGGAAGAAAGTATTACGGATGTGAAAATAATCCAGAGTGTGATTTTATGAGCTGGTCAAGGCCGGTTGAGCAGAAGTGTCCAAAATGTGGTGGATACATGGTGGTAAAAGGAAATAAGATTGCATGTGCCAATGAGCAGTGCGGCTATATCCAGGACAAGAGACCTGAAAAAGAGGAGTAATTGCAAAGCAAAATTTAAAATGAGCCTGCAAATCGTTCCCAGAACGAAGTGTGAGCGAGCAGCAACGAAAAAAATAGAAAGAAAAGTTCTGAAATTGTTTGAAAATATTGAATTTTCTGAATTGACGTGATAAAATACGAAGTAGCAAAAAATAAGCACAAATATACAGGGAGGCTGGCGTATGAGCGTTCAATTGTTAGACAAAACAAGAAAAATCAATAAGTTGCTGCATAACAACAATTCTTCGAAGGTTGTTTTTAATGATATCTGTGATGTGCTGAAGGAAATTCTTGAATCTAATATTCTTGTGATCAGTAAAAAAGGTAAGGTGCTCGGAACAGGTGTTGAAAACGGAGTTGATGAGATACAGGAGTTGATCGTCGATGAAGTGGGAGGTTTTATTGATCCCCTTTTGAATGAAAGACTGCTTGGTATTTTGTCTACCAAAGAGAATGTGAATCTGGAGACACTTGGGTTTGTGAATGACATTAAGAAATTTACAGCGATCATTACACCAATTGATATTGCAGGAGAACGTCTCGGAACTTTATTTGTATACAGAGAGAACCGCCAGTATGACATAGATGATATTATACTGAGTGAATATGGTACAACGGTAGTCGGACTCGAGATGATGCGTTCCGTCAATGAAGAGAATGCGGAAGAGACCAGAAAAGTCCAGATCGTCAAATCAGCGATCAGCACATTGTCATTTTCAGAGCTGGAAGCAATCACTCACATTTTTGAAGAGATGGACGGAAAAGAAGGTATTCTTGTAGCAAGTAAGATTGCAGACCGTGTTGGTATCACAAGATCGGTGATCGTAAATGCTCTTCGCAAATTCGAAAGTGCAGGAGTGATCGAATCAAGATCTTCCGGAATGAAGGGAACATACATCAAGGTCTTAAATGATGTTGTATTCGATGAACTTGAGAAAATAAAAAAGCAGAATAATTTAAAATAATGCTTGCATAGATGCAAAGCCTGTGTTACAATCTACAAGGCTCAACTCAGAAAAATAGGTTTTCTGAGAAAAATCACATGCGTTGACTTACAGACCGGTGCCAGAATTGGTTGTCTGCAAGAATGATATGCATGGAAGAAAACAAAACCATGGAGGTAAAAAAATGAGTGTTATTTCAATGAAACAGTTATTAGAAGCAGGTGTTCACTTTGGACATCAGACAAGAAGATGGAATCCTAAAATGGCTCCATACATCTACACAGAGAGAAATGGTATTTATATCATCGACTTACAGAAATCTGTAGGTAAAGTAGATGAAGCTTACAAAGCTATGTCTGATATCGCTGCTGAAGGTGGTACAATTCTTTTCGTAGGAACAAAGAAACAGGCTCAGGATGCTATCAGAACAGAAGCTGAGCGTTGTGGAATGTACTATGTAAACGAGAGATGGTTAGGTGGTATGTTAACAAACTTCAAGACTATCCAGAGCCGTATTGCTAGATTAAAAGAAATCGAGACAATGGCAGCAGATGGTACTTTCGAAGTATTACCTAAGAAAGAAGTTATCGCTCTTAAGAAAGAATGGGAGAAATTAGAGAAGAACCTTGGTGGTATCAAGGAAATGAAGAAGATCCCAGATGCTATCTTTGTTGTAGATCCTAAAAAAGAGAGAATCTGTGTACAGGAAGCTCATACATTAGGAATCACATTAATCGGTATCGCTGATACAAACTGTGATCCAGAAGAATTAGATTATGTAATTCCTGGTAACGATGATGCTATCAGAGCCGTTAAATTAATCGTTTCTAAGATGGCAGACGCTGTTATTGAAGCAAACCAGGGCGCAGAAGCTTTAGAAGAAGTTGTTGAGGAAGCAGAAGTTTCAGAAGAAGCAGAAGCATAAGAAGAACCTGTAATATACTGTCCATCATCTCTATGGACAGTATATTTTTTAAAAACAATTATTTTATATCGGAGGATACGAAAATGGCTATTACAGCAGCTATGGTAAAAGAACTGCGTGAATTAACAGGCGCAGGTATGATGGATTGCAAAAAAGCATTAGGCGAAACAGACGGAAATATGGATGAAGCTGTTGAATATTTAAGAAAAAACGGACAGGCAAAAGCTGAGAAGAAAGCAAGCAGAATCGCAGCAGAAGGTCTTTGTACCGTTGTATTAAAAGATGATCAGACAGCAGCAGTTGTAGAAGTTAACTCTGAGACTGACTTCGTTGCTAAGAATGAGACATTCCAGCAGTTCGTAAAAGCAGTTGCAAATCAGGCAGTAAATTCTGATGCAGCTGATATGGACGCATTCATGGAAGAAAAATGGAACGAAGATGCATCTAAGACTGTAAAAGACGCATTAGTAGAAAAGGTTGCAGTGATCGGTGAGAACCTTAAAATCCGTAGATTTGAAAAAGTTGTTGCTGCAAACGGATGTGTTGTTTCTTACATTCATGGCGGCGGAAGAATCGGTGTTATCGTTGAGGCTGAAACAGCAGTTGTGAACGACACTGTAAAAGAAGCTTTAACAAATCTTGCTATGCAGGTAGCAGCTCTGAATCCAAAATATGTTTCCAGAGATGAGATCAGCGCTGATTACATCGCACATGAGAAAGAGATTCTCTTAGCTCAGATCATGAACGATCCAAAAGAGTCCCAGAAACCTGAGAAAGTTATCAATGGTATGATCGATGGACGTGTAAATAAAGAATTAAAAGAGATCTGCTTAGTAGATCAGGTTTACGTAAAAGCAGAAGACGGAAAACAGACTGTTGCAAAATATTTAGAGGAAGTTTCTAAAGAAGTTGGAACACCTGTAAGCGTTAAGAGATTTGTTCGTTTCGAGACTGGTGAAGGTATCGAAAAGAAACAGGAAGATTTTGCAGCTGAAGTAGCAGCACAGATGAACGCATAATTTGGTATATTGTAAAGCTCCGGAGACTGTATGGTTTTCGGAGCTTTTTTGTGTAATAGGAAATTCCTTGGAATTCCCTATTACATAAAAAAGGAAGAAAATACACTGATAGCTGTTGCTTATATTGTTGTAATTGTGTAAAATAAGAAACAGATAAAGTCATCGGAAAGATGAGAAGAAAGGAAACTGATTCATAAATGAAACGTGTTTTTTTGAAATTAAGTGGTGAAGCATTAGCAGGTGAAAAACATACCGGTTTTGATGAACCAACTGTTGTAGAAGTTGCAAAGCAGGTAAAACAGATTTCTGATACGGGACTTCAGATTGGAATTGTGATCGGCGGAGGTAACTTCTGGCGTGGACGTACAAGCGAGACGATCGACCGACCAAAGGCTGACCAGATCGGAATGTTAGCAACGATCATGAATTGTATCTATGTATCTGAGATTTTCAGATCAGTAGGTATGACAACAGAGATTTTTACTCCTTTTGTATGCGGCAGCATGACGAAGCTTTTTTCAAAAGATGATGCGAATAAAGCATTCGAAGAGGGAAAAATCGTGTTCTTTGCAGGAGGTACAGGACATCCGTATTTCTCCACAGACACAGGTATTGTATTACGCGCGATCGAGATGGAGGCAGAAGGAATCTATCTTGCAAAAGCAATTGATGGCGTTTATGACAGTGATCCGAAGCTGAATCCGGCTGCTAAAAAATACGATGAAGTTTCTATCCAGGACGTGATCGATCAGAAGCTTGCAGTCGTAGACCTGACAGCATCGATCATGTGTATGGAAAATAAAATGCCGATGTTTGTATTCGGATTGAATGAAGAAAATAGTATTGTGAAAGCCATGAGCGGAGAGTTCAATGGCACAAAAGTCACAGTTTAACAGGGAGGACTATATGGACGAGAGATTACTACAGTTTGATGACAAAATGCAGAAGACAATGAATAACCTGGCTGAGGAATTCGGCGGTATCCGCGCTGGACGTGCCAATCCGCATGTTCTTGATAAACTCAGAGTGGATTATTATGGAACACCGACTCCAATCCAGCAGGTAGCCAATGTCAGTGTGCCGGAACCTAGAATGATCCAGATCCAGCCATGGGAAGCATCCATGGTACGAGAGATTGAAAAAGCCATTATGACATCTGATCTTGGAATCAATCCGACAAATGATGGTAAAACAATCCGTCTTTTATTCCCGGAACTGACCGAAGAAAGACGTAAAGAGCTGGCAAAAGATGTTAAGAAAAAGGGAGAAAATGCAAAGGTTGCAATCCGTAATATTCGTCGTGATGCCAATGATTCTTTCAAAAAGCTTGCCAAAGAAGATGTTTCTGAGGACGAGATCAAAAATCTGGAAGAAAACGCTCAAAAACTGACAGATAAGTATATTGCTGAAGTAGACAAAGCAGTAGAAGTAAAGACAAAAGAAATCTTAACAGTATAATAACGGGTGGATAAGAAAGTTGGGGACATGACAGGATCGTGTCCTCATTTTCGTAATCCATCCTATCATTTTAAGAAACTGGTCAGGAGAATAGAAAAAATGAAAATTCCACAACATGTTGCAATTATATTGGATGGAAATGGAAGATGGGCCAAAAAGAAAGGAATGCCACGTAATTACGGGCATACCGTTGGAGCCAAAAATGTAGAGACTGTATGCCAGGCAGCAGATGAGCTGGGGATTAAGTATCTGACATTATATGCATTTTCCACAGAAAACTGGAACAGACCGGACAGTGAAGTGAGTGCACTGATGAAGCTTTTAGAGAGTTATCTGAAAAACTGCATCAGAACAGCAGATAAAAATAATATGCGTGTCCGGGTGATCGGTGATAAGAGCAGGCTCAGTGAGAGATTTCAACAGCAGATTGCTGAATTGGAAGAGGCTTCTGCCCATAATGATGGTTTGAATCTTCAGATCGCTATCAACTATGGAAGCCGGGATGAGATGCTGCGGGGTATGCGGGCAATGTATGCAGATATCCGTGACGGAAAGCTTAGCGAAGCAGAGATCGATGAGCAGCATTTTGCACAGTATCTGGATACAAAGGACATTCCGGATCCGGATCTTTTGATCCGAACAAGCGGGGAACAGCGCTTATCAAATTATTTGTTATGGCAGCTTGCATATAGCGAGTTTTATTTTACAGAAGTTCCATGGCCGGATTTCCACAAGGCAGAATTGGAAAAGGCTGTAGAAGCATATAATAAACGTGACCGCAGATACGGTGCGTTGGCAGAAGAGGATGGGGAGAAGAATGTTTAAGACAAGATTATTAAGCGGTATCGTGCTGGTCATTGCGGCACTGGTCCTGATCATTACAGGCGGTGACCTGCTGCTTATTTCCACACTGATCATATCATATATTGGAATGTTTGAATTGTACCGCATTTTTAAAATTGAAAAAGAGGCGGTCGGTGTCATCGGATATCTTGGAGCAACCTTATATTACTGCAATCTCCGGTTTGCATTCTTATCTGATATCATGATTTTTGTACTTGGTGTTTTGATCGCGATGATGTTTGCCTATGTATTTACGTATCCTAAATATAAAACAGAACAGGTTCTGGCAGCATTTTTTGGCGTATTTTATGTGGCAGTGATGCTTTCATACATTTATCAGACACGTATGATCGAGGCAGGAGCGTATATTGTATGGCTTGTGTTCCTTTGTTCATGGGGATGTGATACCTGTGCATACTGCGTTGGAAGACTCATTGGAAAACATAAGATGGCACCAAAATTAAGCCCGAAGAAATCAATAGAAGGTGCCGTTGGTGGTGTTGTCGGAGCTGCGTTACTGACCATCATTTATGGAATGGTATTTAAAAATGCAATGCAGATCGACCAGACACATGTATGGATTATGGCAGCGATCAGTGCAGTTGGTGCCCTGATTTCGATGGTTGGAGATCTGACCGCTTCTGCGATTAAGAGAAACTACGGAATTAAAGATTATGGAAGACTGATCCCAGGTCATGGTGGTATTCTTGACCGTTTTGACAGTGTAATCTTTACTGCACCGATTATTTATTTTCTTGCAGTGAACTTTATTAAGCTTTAAGATACGAGGAAATGATAACTATGAAGAAAATTGCAATTTTAGGATCTACCGGATCTATCGGTACACAGACACTTGACATTGTAAGGGAACAGGGCGACCTCATTGTGACAGCGATCGCAGCCGGAAGCAATATTAAGATGCTTGAACAGCAGATGCGGGAATTTAAACCGTCACTTGTTGCAGTATGGGACGAAAAAAAGGCAGCAGAACTAAAAACCAACACAGCAGATCTTGGGATTAAAATCGTAACCGGGATGGAGGGACTGCTGGAAGTGGCAACGCTTCCGGAAAGTGAGATTTTAGTAACTGCAATTGTAGGTATGCTTGGAATCCGGCCAACCATTGCAGCAATTAAAGCAGGTAAAACAATCGCGCTTGCCAATAAAGAGACACTGGTGACAGCCGGACATATTATTATGCCATTGGCAAAGGAATATAAAGTCCCGATTCTTCCTGTAGACAGTGAACACAGTGCTATTTTCCAGTCTCTGCAGGGAGCTGGAACGAATCCAATCCATAAGATCCTCCTCACTGCATCAGGTGGACCATTCCGTGGAAGAAAGATAGCGGATCTGGAACATATCCAGGTTGAAGATGCATTAAAACATCCGAACTGGAGCATGGGAAGAAAAATCACAATCGATTCGTCTACACTGGTCAATAAAGGACTGGAAGTTATGGAAGCAAAATGGCTGTTTGGTGTAAATCTGGATCAGATCCAGGTAGTGGTACATCCGCAGAGCGTGATCCATTCCGCTGTCGAATACGAAGATGGCGCTGTGATCGCACAGCTTGGTACACCGGATATGCGTCTGCCGATCCAGTATGCACTTTATTATCCGGAACGGAGAAATCTGTCTGGAAAGAGACTGGATTTATTTGAGATAGCAAACCTTACTTTTGAGAAACCGGATACAGATACGTTCAGGGGACTCGCGCTTGCGTATCAGGCGATGGAAAAAGGAGGAAATATTCCTACGGTATACAATGCAGCAAATGAAAAAGCAGTCAGCCTGTTTTTAGATCGCAGGATTTCTTATCTGCAGATCACAGAGCTGATCGAAGCATGTATGGAAGAAGCATCCTATATCGCGGATCCGACCGTAGATGAAATTTTGGGGACAGAAGCGGAAGCTTATGAGTTTATTGAGAAGAAAATATTAAAATAATACGTGAAAGGCTTTTCCATGAAATTAATTATTGCATTACTGATATTCAGTATTATCATTCTTTTTCATGAACTTGGACATTTTCTGCTGGCAAAGGCAAATGGAATCCGGGTGAATGAGTTTTCGCTCGGATTAGGACCAACGATCTGGGGAATCCAAAAAGGGGAGACAATGTATTCCCTGAAGCTGCTGCCTTTTGGTGGTGCCTGTATGATGGAAGGAGAAGACTCCGATAGCAGGGATAATAAAGCATTCAATAATAAATCCGTATGGGCAAGGATCAGTGTAGTTGCTGCCGGACCGGTTTTTAACTTTATTATGGCATTTATATTTTCCTTTATTCTGGTCTGCTGTACCGGATATGATCTGCCAGTCCTTTCCGATGTAACCGAAGGCTATGCCGCTCAGGAAGCGGGGCTTATGGCTGGAGACACGATCGTAAAAATGGGTGGAAAAAAGATTCATTTTTACAGAGAGGTCAGTGCATATTCTACGTATCATGCAGGGGAAACGGTGAAAATTGTCTATGAACGGGATGGCAGAAAGTATACAACAACACTGACACCAAAATACGATGAGGAAAGCGGCAGATATCTGTATGGATTTGTTGGAATGCCTGCAAGGGAAAAACACAGTAACAATGTGCTGACATTGCTAAAATACAGCGCCTGCGAGGTGGAATACTGGATTTACACTACGCTTGGAAGCTTAAAGATGCTATTTACAGGCGGCTATAGCGTAAACGATATGAGTGGGCCGGTCGGAATCGTAAATGCGATTGGGGACAGTTATGAGCAAAGTGTATCCTATGGTTATTTCTATGCCTTTTTACAGATGCTCTATATCAGCATATTGCTGTCAGCCAATTTAGGTGTGATGAATCTGCTGCCGCTCCCGGCACTTGATGGAGGAAGACTTGTATTTCTCATCGTGGAGGCAATCCGCGGTAAGAAGGTCGATCCGGAAAAGGAAGGTATGGTTCATTTTATCGGAATTGTGATTTTGCTTGGACTGATGGTGCTTATCATGTTCAATGACATCCGAAAATTATTCCTGTAAGCAAACATGATTTTAAAGGAAGCTAACAGAAGATTGCAAAATGCCCAATAGCTGCAATTGTTCGGAATCTTAAAAGTAACGAAAAGAAAAAAGGAGAGGGAATATGACAAAGAAAGTTCAGATTGGAGACCGTGTGATCGGCGGAGGAAATCCGATTTTGATCCAGTCTATGACCAATACAAAAACAGAAAACGTAGAAGCAACCGTTGAACAGATCAACAGACTGACAGCGGCTGGCTGTGATATTATCCGTTGTGCTGTGCCAACAATGGAGGCAGCAAAAGCACTTGGAGAAATAAAAAAACAGGTGCAGATACCGGTTGTAGCAGACATTCATTTTGATTATCGCCTTGCGATCGCAGCAATGGAAAATGGTGCGGATAAGATCCGTATCAATCCGGGAAATATTGGAAGCTCCGACCGTGTAAAAGCAGTGGTAGATGTGGCAAAAGAGAGAAATATCCCGATCCGTGTCGGTGTCAACAGTGGATCACTGGAAAAAGACCTGGTTAAAAAGTATCATGGTGTGACAGCAGAAGGAATCGTAGAGAGTGCTCTGGACAAAGTAAAACTGATCGAAGATATGGGATATGATAACCTGGTGATCAGCATTAAGTCCTCTGATGTACTCATGTGTGTGAAAGCACATGAGCTGATCTCAAAACAGACAGATCATCCATTACATGTCGGTATTACAGAAGCAGGAACGATTATCAGTGGTAATATCAAATCTGCGATCGGCCTTGGCCTTATCCTGCATCAGGGAATTGGGGATACGATCCGTGTGTCTTTAACCGGAGATCCGTTAGAGGAGATCAAATCTGCCAAGTTAATCTTAAGAACGCTTGGGCTGCGCAAGGGCGGAATCGAAGTAGTATCTTGTCCGACATGCGGAAGAACGCAGATCAATCTGATCGAACTTGCAAATCAGGTTGAAAATATGGTGGCAGACATCCCACTTGATTTAAAAGTGGCGGTTATGGGCTGCGTGGTAAATGGACCTGGTGAAGCAAAGGAAGCTGATATCGGAATCGCAGGAGGAATCGGCGAAGGCCTGATCATCAAACACGGTGAGGTGTATAAAAAAGTGCCGGAGTCAGAGCTTTTAGGAGCACTCCGTTATGAATTGCTTCATTGGAATGAAGAAGTGAGATAGAAACAGAAGGGAATGTTTTGTCGTGGCGAAACTTTTTTTTGATGTATTCCCGACGCTTGAAGTAAATGGGGATATGAAGAAGATATTGTCAGAGATGGAAGTCACCAAAGTGGGGATGAATCATGACAGGGATCATATCCGCATTTACATCCTTGGAGGGCATCTGATACATAAAAAGAATATTTTTGAACTTGAAAGATCGATCGAGAACCAGATCTTCAAGGGAAAAAGAATGACGGTAAAAATCATCGAAAAATATCGTCTGTCAGAACAGTATACAGCCAGAACACTGCTTGAATTGTACAAGGACAGTATTTTGGAAGAATTGAAAGAGTACAGTCTGATGGAGTACAATCTGCTGCGTGCATCTAAGATGGAATTCACAGACGACAGCCATATGAAACTGGTTCTCGAGAATACGATCATTGCACAGACGCGGTCACATGAAATCGTGGAATTTTTGGAAAAAGTGGTGTGCGAGCGCTGTGGGATGGACTTTATGATAGAGCTTTCTTATGAAGAACCAAAAGAAAGCAAACATAAGAAAAACAGCGATCTGCAGATTCAGTTTGAGATAAAAAATATTTTAAATAAAGTGAATCTTGCCAAAGAGAACGGAGAAGACAAACCATTACAGGAGCAGATGCCAGAACAGGCTTCGGAAAAAAATACAGAGAAGAAGCCTGTATCTGCTGAGAAGATAAGTGAAGTGACAGCAGGAAAAGCTTTGAATCCTTCTAAGGGCAGGGGAAGCTTTGACGGACCGAAAAAAGAATTTAAGCGACGTTATGAGGGCGGCTTTGGCGGAGGAAGAAAGTCAGACAATCCGGATGTGATCTACGGAAGAGACATTGAAGACGGTGAGACGACTCCTCTTGAGAAGATTGTCGGAGAAATGGGTGAAGTGACGATCCGCTGTCAGGTCATGAATGTCGAGACAAGAGAGATACGTAACGAAAAAACGATTATTATTATGTCAGTCACTGACTTTACAGACTCCATCGTGCTGAAAATTTTCACAAGAAATGAAGAACGCGATGAACTTTTAGGCAATCTTAAAAAAGGTGCGTTTTTGAAGATCAGGGGTGTTACGACAATCGATAAGTTTGACAGTGAATTAACGATCGGTTCGATCGTAGGAATAAAAAAAATCGCGGATTTTACAACAAGCAGAATGGACACAAGCCCTGAAAAACGTGTAGAATTGCACTGCCATACTAAGATGAGCGATATGGATGGTGTCTCAGAATGCAAAGATATTGTAAAACGCGCCAAAAAATGGGGGCATAAGGCGATCGCGATCACAGATCATGGTGATGTACAGGCGTTCCCGGATGCAAACCATGCGATCAGCCCGGATGATGATTTTAAAGTAATCTACGGAGTGGAAGCTTATCTGGTAGATGATCTGAAAGATATTATTACCGATGCAAAAGGCCAGAGCTTGGATGACACGTACGTCGTGTTCGATTTGGAAACAACCGGACTCAGTCCGGATAAAAATAAAATTATTGAGATAGGTGCAGTGAAAGTGGAAGGCGGGGAGATCACAGACCGTTTTTCTACCTTTGTAAATCCAGAAGTCCCAATCCCTTTCCGGATTGAGGAGCTGACATCCATTAAGGATGATATGGTGATCGATGCACCGAAGATTGAAGAAATTCTCCCGGAGTTTATGCAGTTTTGCGAAGGCGCGATCATGGTTGCGCACAACGCAGATTTCGATATGAGTTTTATCAGAAAGAATTGTAAAGACCAGGGAATCGAAAGAGACTTTACGATCGTTGATACGATAGCACTTGCAAGAATCCTATTGCCAAACCTGAACAGGTTCAAACTGGATACGGTTGCAAAGGCGTTGAATGTTTCGTTAGAAAACCACCATCGAGCGGTAGATGATGCTGCATGTACAGCAGAAATATTTATAAAATTTATCACAATGTTAAAAGAACGTGGAATAGGAAATCTGGATGCAGTAAATCAGATGGCCTCAACATCTCCGGAAGCAGTCATGAAGATGAAGACTTACCATGCGATCATTCTTGCAACAAACGATATTGGAAGAATTAATTTATACAGGCTGGTTTCCTTATCACATTTAACCTATTACCACAAAAGACCTCGTGTGCCAAAGAGCGAATTTGTAAAATACAGGGAGGGATTGCTGCTCGGTTCTGCCTGTGAAGCAGGAGAACTATATCAGGCGATCCTGGAAGGCAAGCCGCAGGAGGAGATCATCCGGCTTGTAAAATTTTATGATTATCTGGAAATACAGCCGATTGGCAATAATGAGTTTATGATCAAAAGTGATAAGATATCTGTAAACAGTATAGAAGAGCTGCAGGATATTAACCGCAGGATCTGCAGGCTGGGAGAAGAATTTAACAAGCTTGTAGTAGGAACCTGTGACGTTCACTTTTTGGATCCTGAGGACGAAATTTACCGCAGGATCATTATGACAGGAAAAGGCTTTAAAGATGCAGATGACCAGGCTCCGCTTTATCTTCGTACAACGGAGGAGATGTTAAAGGAATTTGAATACCTCGGCAGTGCCAAGGCAGAAGAAATTGTTATTACCAATCCGAATAAAATCGCAGATATGTGCGAGAAGATCGCTCCGGTAAGACCGGACAAGTGTCCGCCGTTTATTGAAAATTCGGATCAGATGCTGCGTGATATCTGTTATACGAAGGCACACAGCATGTATGGGGATGAGCTGCCGCCGATTGTAAAGGAACGTCTTGACAGGGAGCTGAACTCCATTATTTCCAATGGTTATGCGGTTATGTATATTATTGCGCAGAAGCTGGTATGGAAATCGAATGAAGATGGGTATCTGGTTGGATCAAGAGGTTCTGTTGGATCCTCTTTTGCAGCAACGATGTCTGGTATCACAGAGGTAAATCCATTACAGGCTCATTACCGGTGTGAATATTGCAAATACAGTGATTTTGATTCTCCTGAAGTAAGAGCTTTTTCCGGAAGAAGCGGATGCGATATGCCGGATAAGATCTGCCCAGTATGCGGAAAGAAGCTGGTAAAGGATGGATTCGATATTCCATTTGAAACATTCCTTGGATTTAAGGGAAATAAAGAGCCGGATATTGACCTGAATTTCTCCGGTGAATATCAGAGTAAAGCACATGCTTATTGTGAAGTTATTTTTGGATATGGGCAGACCTTCCGTGCAGGAACGATCGGAACACTTGCGGATAAGACGGCTTTTGGATATATTAAAAATTATTATGAAGAACATGGAATTCATAAGAGAAACTGTGAAATTGACCGTATTGTACAGGGATGTGTCGGAGTAAGAAGAACAACCGGCCAGCATCCGGGAGGTATTGTTGTTCTTCCTGTAGGGGAAGAGATCAACACCTTTACACCGGTGCAGCACCCGGCAAATGATATGACAACGGCAACGATCACAACACATTTTGATTATCATTCCATCGACCACAACCTGTTAAAGCTTGATATTCTGGGACATGATGATCCGACCATGATCCGTATGCTTCAGGATCTGACGGGATTGGATCCACAGACGATCCCGTTGGATGATCAGACAGTCATGTCATTGTTTATGAATACTTCTGCATTGGGTGTGGAGCCGGAAGATATCAATGGTATCCCGTTAGGATGTCTTGGTATCCCTGAATTCGGAACCGAATTTGCGATGCAGATGGTTATTGATGCCAAACCAAAGGAATTCTCGGATCTGATCCGTATTTCAGGTCTGTCACATGGTACGGACGTATGGCTGGGCAATGCACAGACGCTCATTGAACAGGGGATTGCAACTATTTCTACAGCAATCTGTACGCGAGATGATATTATGATCTATCTGATCGGCATGGGATTAGACAGTGAACAGTCTTTTACGATCATGGAATCTGTCCGTAAGGGAAAAGGATTAAAAGATGAATGGAAAGAGGAAATGCGGGCGCATGATGTACCGGAATGGTATATTGACTCCTGTTTAAAAATCAAATACATGTTCCCGAAAGCGCATGCGGCAGCTTATGTTATGATGGCATGGCGAATTGCTTATTGTAAAGTATTTTATCCGCTTGCTTATTATGCAGCTTACTTTTCCATCCGTGCAACAGGATTTAACTATGAGATCATGTGTCAGGGAAAAGACAGGCTTGAATATTTTTACAAAGACTATACAAGACGGAAGGATTCTCTTTCTAAAAAAGAACAGGATGTTTACCGGGATATGAAGATCGTGCAGGAAATGTATGCGAGAGGCTTTGATTTTATGCCAATTGATATTTACCGCGCACTTCCGGACCGCTTCCAGATTATTGATGGAAAATTAATGCCGGCATTGAATACGATAGAAGGAATGGGTGATAATGCTGCCATTGCGGTTGCTGAAGCAGCGAAAAACGGCAGGTTCCTGTCGAAGGACGATTTCCGTCAGCGGACAAAGGTGACAAAATCGACCATTGATTTAATGGCGGACCTGGGACTGCTGGGGGATATGCCGGAATCAAATCAGCTATCTCTGTTTGATTTTGCATAAAAGACAAAAAAGAAAGGCATGGACAACTATATGAGAGACTTACTTGAACTGAGAAATGAGATTGACCGGATTGATGATGAAATCGTCGATCTGTATGAAAGAAGAATGGCAATTGCAGAAGAAGTTGCGGAATATAAGATTTCAGTCGGGAAAAATGTGCTTGACAGGGAAAGAGAGAAAGCAAAATTAGATGCAGTAAGCAGCAAAGGTGCAACTCCGTTTTTGAAAAATGGGATCCGCGAGTTATTCGAGCAGATCATGTCCATGAGCCGAAAAAGACAATACCAGCTTTTAAACAGACACGGGCAGAACGAGCCTCTTGATTTTGAAGAGGTAGATTATTTTGATTATAAAAATGCAAGAATTGTATTTCAGGGAGTGGATGGTGCTTATGCACAGCTTGCTTTAAAACAGTACTTTGGCCAAAATGCTGATAGCTATCACGTAGATACATGGCGTGACGCGATGGAAGCGATCAGCCAGGGAAAGGCAGATTATGCAGTACTTCCGATTGAAAATTCTTCTGCGGGAATTGTTTCGGAAAATTACGATCTGCTGATCGAGTATGATAACCGGATTGTCGGTGAACAGATCATCCGGATCGACCATGCCCTGCTTGGCCTTATGGATGCAGAGATGGAAGACATCACAGATATTTATTCCCATCCACAGGCACTGATGCAATGTTCAAAATATTTAGAGGAGCGGGGCTGGGAGAAGCATAGCTTAAAAAACACTGCGCTTTCCGCACAAAAGGTGAAGGAAGACGGCAAAAAGAATAAGGCTGCGATTGCAAGCCCGATGACAGCTGAAATCTACGGATTGAAAATTTTAGACCGCGCGATACAAAATAATAAAAACAACTATACAAAATTTATTATCGTATCAAACAGAAAAGTATTTGAAAAAAATGCAAATAAGATCAGCCTGTCTTTCGAGATACCACATGAAAGCGGATCCCTTTACCATGTGCTTTCACATTTCATTTACAATGGGATTAATATGAATAAAATTGAGTCAAGACCGGTACAGGGAAAAGCCTGGGAGTATCGTTTTTTTGTCGATATTGATGGTAATTTAAATGATGCCGCGGTACAGAATGCGCTGCGCGGTTTAAAGGAAGAGACACTCCGTCTCAAAATTCTCGGAAACTATGTATGCTGATACATGGTTGAAAAATGACAGGATATAAGCGAGAGAAAGAAGGAATCACAGATGAAGAGCCCTAAAAATCTGATTTTATACAGAAATTTTGAAAATGAAAAATTATTTGAAAACTTTACATGGATTATGGAGAATTACCAGAATGAGTTTTATAATAAAGAAGACATACAGTCCTTATTTTATGAATGCATGAACGGGTTGATGGAACTGGCGGTAAGCCATGGCTTTGATGGGAATTTATGGCACAGCTTTCTTGCATTTATCCTGGTAAATAACGAGAATGCATATAGCAAAGCGTGTGAGATCCGCGGAAATGTAGAAGGATCCGTAAATCAGATCGCATTGCATGATTTTGAAATTATGAAGGATTTCTTTGATTATGATCTGGGTGTGCTGACGGATTATTTTGAACTTGATTGCGCAGAAGCACTTCTCCATTATGAAAATATAAACGGAAGCGGAAAAATATTTAACCGGAGGATCAAAGCACGTATCTGTGAATTAAGGGATAAGCTCGAAGCAGCAAAGACAGCAGAAGAATTTAAGGACGCTGTTACGGAATTTTATAAGGATTTTGGTGTTGGAAAGCTTGGTTTGCATAAGGCATTCCGGATCCAGCATACAAAAGAGCTGGCAGAGATCGTACCAATTACAAATATTGCACATGTAAAATTAGACGATCTTGTCGGATATGAGATTGCCAAACAGAAGCTGATCGACAATACAGAGGCCTTTGTAAACGGAAAAGAGGCGAACAACTGTCTGTTGTATGGAGATGCCGGAACAGGAAAATCAACAAGTATCAAGGCAATTGCAAATCAGTATTATGACAGGGGACTCCGTCTGATCGAAGTATACAAACATCAGTTCTGTGATCTGAATGATGTGATCACACAGATTAAAAACAGAAATTATAAATTTATTATTTACATGGATGATCTTTCTTTTGAAGAATTTGAGATTGAATACAAATATCTGAAAGCAGTGATCGAAGGCGGTCTGGAAAAGAAACCGGACAATGTGCTGATCTATGCAACATCGAACAGAAGACATTTGATCCGCGAAAACTTTTCTGATAAAGAAGAGGTCCGGGAAGATATGCATACCTCCGATACCGTTCAGGAGAAGCTTTCCCTGTATGCAAGATTTGGCGTATCCATTTATTTTGGCGCTCCGAACAAAAAGGAATTCCAGAATATCGTAAAGGTTCTTGCCGAGAAATATCAGATTCACATGGGAGAAGAAGAGCTCCTTGCGGAAGCAAATAAATGGGAGCTGTCACATGGCGGACTTTCCGGAAGAACCGCGCAGCAGTTTATTAATTATCTGCTTGGAAAAGAATAATAAGAAAGGGTGGAGCCAGGATGGGAATTTGTACATTTGCAGCAATTTACATTGGATCTTACGAAGTGAGCATTAAAATTTTTGAAATCTCGGCAAAGAAAAAAATCAGGGACATTGATTTTATACGAACCAGGATCGAACTTGGAAGAGATGCCTATTCCAAGGGAAGAATCGGATATGAACTGGTTGAGACACTTTGTGATACATTAGCTGAGTTTAAACAGATCATGCAGGGCTATCGCGTTGATCAATATGAGGCATATGCTGCTGCGGCGCTGCGTGATGCTGAAAATGAACTGTTTATTCTGGATCAGATCCGGATCCGGACAGGTCTGGAAGTAAAGGTACTCAGCAACTCAGAACATCGTTTTATCAGTTACAAGTCAGTTGCCATGCAGGGTGCATTTGAGCAGATGATCCAGAAAGGTGCCGCCGTATTAGATGCCGGAGGCGGTGGTATGCAGATCACAGTCTTTGCAAAAGGACAGGTTGTGACAACACAGCATCTGGCACTCGGAACGATGCGTATGCGGGAACAGCTGGAAAGAAAGAGCAATAACCTGGCTCAGTATGAGCTCCAGATCGAAGAAATGGTCGATAAGGAACTGGAAGTATTTCAGTCTATGTATATGAATAATGTGCAGATTAAATATCTGATCATCATGGGAGATTATATTTCTGAGATTTCAAAAAAAATCGAAAAAGAAAAGGAAGATAATACCATTCAGGTTTCGAAGTTCTTAAAATATATCCGAAAGCTGGATAAAAAGAATTTGGAGGCAATTTCAGAAGAATTGAATCTTTCCGATGATAATGATGCGCTTATTATTCCATATATGATGATTTTTAAATGTATGGCAGAAAAAGTCGGAGCAGAAAATCTGTGGGCACCCGGCACCAATATCAGTGACGGTATCGCCTATGATTATGCGGAAAAGCACAATCTTTTAAAAGTGCAGCATGATTTTGACGCAGATGTATTGTCAGCAGCAAGAAATCTTTCAGAACGTTACCGGAGTTTTACACCGCATATTGATGCGCTGACTCAGATGGCAACTTTGATTTATGATACAATGAAGAAGGTGCACGGGCTTGGAAAAAGGGAGCGGCTTCTTTTACAGGTGGCAGCGATCCTTCACGACTGCGGAAAATATATCAGCTTTGCCAATGGGCCGTCCTGCTCCTATGATATTATTATGGCATCGGAGATCATCGGCCTGACACATCTTGAAAGAGAAATTGTTGCAAATACGGTTTTATATAATACATGGGTACTTCCGGCATACGAAGAGCTGGCAGATAAGATGGATCATGACAGTTATCTGACGGTTGCAAAGCTGTCTGCAATTCTGAGGGTATCGAATGCGATGGATCGCAGCCATAAGCAGAAATTTAAAAATGTGCGTGCCGCAGTAAAGGGAAGAGAACTTGTTATCACGATCGAGACGATAGATGATATCGCACTGGAAAAGGCTTTATTTAATTCGAAAACGACATATTTTGAAAATGTATTCAGTATGAGACCGGTCATTAAAGAAAAAAGAGTATATAACTGAAAAGGCTTGCAGGAAAGGGTGGTAGCAACAGATGGAAAAAGGACAGGATTTTAAAAAGCCGGAATATTATGAAAACAGAGAGCTGAGCTGGCTGAAGTTCAATCACCGTGTTTTAAATGAAGCGAGGGATAAATCGCTTCCGTTACTGGAACGGATGAAGTTTGTCAGCATTACGTCTTCTAACCTGGATGAATTTTTTATGGTCCGCGTAGCTTCATTAAAGGATATGGTGCATGCAAATTACAAAAAAAGAGATATTGCCGGAATGACAGCGACGGAGCAGTTAGACGCTATTAATGAGCAGACGAGAGAACTCGTGAGTTTACAATACAATACCTATAACAGGTCTCTTGTACCGCTCATGCATCAGAACAATATTTATGTCATTGACGCGTTTGAGGATCTGAGTGAGGAGCAGGCAAATTTTGTAGACCGCTATTTTCAGGACAATGTTTATCCGGTATTGACACCAATGGCGGTAGATGCTTCAAGACCTTTTCCACTTATCCGGAATAAAACATTAAATATAGCAGCGCTGCTTTCTAAGAAAACAGAGAAAGGTAAAAAAGAGGAGATTGAATTTGCAACAGTGCAGGTTCCAAGTGTGCTGCCAAGAATTGTACAGATCCCGTCAGAAAATCCGGAAGATAAAGTTTATATTTTGCTTGAACAGATGATCGAAAGAAATATAGACAAGCTCTTTTTAAATTATAAGGTACTGAGTGCATGTCCTTACCGTGTTATGAGAAATGCGGATCTCTCAATCGATGAGGATGAGGCTTCTGATCTGTTAAAAGAGATACAGAAGCAATTGAAGATGAGACAGTGGGGGGAAGTGATCCGTTTAGAGGTAGAAGACGGTATTGATAAGAAACTGTTAAACTTCCTGAAAACAGAATTAAAGGTTGCAGAGCAGGATATTTTTAAGATCAACGGACCGATCGATCTGACATTCCTTATGAAGATGTATGGATTGGAAGGCTGTGACCATCTGCGAAATAAGCCTTATATTCCACAGAGAGTGCCTGAGATCGTACCGGGCGAAAATATTTTTGAACAGATTCAGAAGGGAGATATTCTTCTGCATCATCCGTACCAGACCTTTGATCCTGTAGTTGATTTTATCAGACAGGCTGCGTCGGATCCGGATGTGCTGGCGATCAAGCAGACACTTTACCGTGTCAGCGGCAATTCGCCGATCATTGCATCTTTGGCACAGGCTGCCGAAAACGGAAAACAGGTGTCTGTTCTGGTTGAGTTAAAGGCAAGATTTGATGAGGAAAATAATATTGTCTGGGCAAAGAAGTTGGAAAAAGCGGGCTGTCATGTTATTTATGGTCTGGTTGGCCTGAAAACGCATAGTAAGATTGCATTAGTCGTACGAAGAGAAGAAGATGGTATTCGCCGTTATGTTCATCTTGGTACCGGAAATTACAATGATTCAACAGCAAAATTATATACAGACTGTGGTATTTTTACCTGTGATGGAGCAATTGGAGAAGATGCAACGGCTGTCTTTAATATGCTTTCCGGATATTCAGAACCACTTTCCTGGAATGAACTGGCAGTAGCACCAATCTGGCTTCGTGGAAAATTCTTAAAACTGATCGGCAGGGAAGCAAGACATGCAAGAGAAGGAAAGCCTGCAAAAATCATAGCAAAGATGAATTCACTGTGTGATCCGGGCATTATTGAAGCCTTGTATGAGGCTTCCGCAGCAGGTGTGCAGATCCAGCTGATCGTGAGGGGTATCTGCTGTCTGAAGGTTGGTATTCCGGGAGTCAGTGAAAATATCGAAGTCCGTTCCATTGTTGGAAACTTTTTGGAGCATAGCCGTATTTTCTATTTTCTGAATGACGGAAGTGAAGAAATTTATATGGGAAGTGCAGACTGGATGCCGCGAAATCTGGACAGACGAGTAGAGATTTTGTTCCCTGTTTTGGATGAAAATCTGAAAAAACGGGTAAAACATATCCTGGATGTGGAGCTTGCAGATAATCTGAAAGCCCATATCCTGCAAAAAGATGGAAGCTACGAAAAGATTGACCGGCGCGGAAAGGTACTGATCGGTTCGCAGGCAACCTTCTGCAAAGAGGCAATGGATGCAGTTCCGAAGCCTGGAAACAGTTATCAGGGAAGAGTGTTTATCCCGGCAGAACCGATCGAGTAAATAACAGGTCAGACCTGATGCATGGTTTTTAAATATTCTAAAACAGAATAGGGAACATACAAATGTCCGCGTCCGCTGCCAAGATGGATGTCCGGTTTGTTTGTCCCGTGAAAGTCAGACCCGCCGCTGATGGCAAGATGGTTATCAGCGGCGAGTTTTTTCATTTGCTGTTCTTCGCTGACGCTGTAGGTAGAGTAGATCGCTTCAAGACCATCTAAGCCGGCTTCTTTTAATTCTGAGACCATTGACTGGAGGGAGCTTTTTCCTAACTTATATAAAAGAGGGTGGGCGAGGATTGCGATACCGCCTGCTTCATGGATAAGTTGTATGGCTTCCGCAGAGGCAACCTTAAAGCGTCCGATATAGCATTTGCTATGGTCACCGATATAACGGTCGAACGCTTCACGGACACTTTTGACGCAGCCGTGTTCATAAAGAAAGCGTGCAATGTTTGCACGGGTGATCACACAGTCTGGATTCTCCGCAAGAAGGGCATCCATTGTAATGGCAAGACCTTCGTTTTGAAGTGCTTCGACCATACGGGCATTCCTGTTTTCACGGCAGTTTTTATATTCTGCAGTTTTTTCCAGCAACAGGGAATTTTGCGGATCAATATACAGACCGACAATGTGTACTTCTTTTCCGTGAAAATCGGTAGAAAGCTCGATGCCGGGGATTAACTCTATATTCTCCCGCGCAGCAGCGTCAGCAGCTTTCAAAACGCCAAGACAGGTGTCGTGGTCGGTTAAGGCGAAGGCACAGACGCCGGATTTTTTTGCCTCCAGGACAAGTTCTTCCGGAGTGAAGGTGCCATCCGAGCAGGTGGAATGTACGTGAAGATCAATTCTGTTTGTTATCATAAAGAATTCCTTTCTTACCTATATAGATTCGGGTGTCAAAAGGTCAGCATTTAAGTTTATGCTAGCAGATTGCACAAAGAGAAACTTTCCATATTTCTTTTGTGCAATTTGCCAATAAAGGTTATGGAGCAGACCTTTTGACACTAATATCATCTTTGTCAATGATAATAACATGAATCGCTTCCTGAGAAAAGAGGGGCGAAAAGATAAAAAAGATGATAAAAAACACTTGACGCATGAACGAATCCATGTTATATTATCAGAGTTGTTGAAAACAAAGTAGAGTATCCACTCTCACCGGAGCACGATTTTCATTTTACAGTGACTCACGGTTTATACCTCAAACATCGCATATGCGTATTTGATTGATTGTGGATAGTCTGCCTATCCACTTTTTTTGTGTGGAAGCACGTAAAAATATTTTGGAGGTGCAATACCATTAGCGAGTTAATGATTAATGAACAGATCAGAGACAAAGAAATTCGTCTGATCGGAGAAAACGGAGAACAGCTTGGCATTATGTCAGCAAAAGAAGCTATGAAGCTTGCTGAGGAAGCAGAACTTGACTTAGTAAAAATTGCTCCAACTGCAAAACCACCTGTCTGCAAGATTATCGACTACGGTAAGTACAGATATGAACTGGCCAGAAAAGAAAAAGAAGCCAAAAAGAAACAGAAAGTGGTTGAGCTTAAAGAGATTCGCTTGTCACCGAACATTGATTCAAATGATTTGAATACCAAAATGAATGCTGCAAAGAAGTTTTTATCCAAGGGAGACAAGGTGAAGATCACTTTGAGATTCCGCGGTCGTGAGATGGCTCATATGAGTGCAAGCAAGCACATTCTGGACGATTTCGCAGAGAGCTTAGCAGATACAGCAGTAGTGGAAAAAGCACCAAAGGTTGAGGGAAGAAGTATCAGCATGGTGTTGGCAGAAAAGAAATAATTATTTTAAGGAGGAATCTATCATGCCAAAAATGAAAA
>CAKRLC010000018.1 GCA_934358955.1 uncultured Roseburia sp.
GCTCTTGCTGCTGCAGGGATTAATACCGAGATGGTCACTACTTCCGAGATCCGCATCACAGCACTCATTGAAGAAGACTATACTGATCTTGCAATGCGCGCGATCCATGAGACATTTCTTGAATAAGCGCTTAAATGGAACCCTATTCACACTTTAAAGCAAAGGAGTCAACGACCTGCCACCAAGGTCTGCCCGATGTACAAAAGCCAGATTTCCATTGACGCCTGCCGCTGCCCGCAGTGTACCTCCGTATTGGATGCAAAGGCTGTGAAAGAATTCGAAGCTTCTTTGTTGGATAAATAATTGCTTTCTATCACTGCTCTATAAAAAAAGGAACTATCACTCATTTTTATTTCGTGCGATAGTTCCTTTTTTCTTCTCTATTCTTCTTCAAAGTAACTTCAAAACAACTTCAAAGTCAACTTCAAATACACTTCAAGTAAGCTTCATTTTATTTTGAAGTACATATGATTATTTATCCTCTCAAACTCTTATTTCTTTTCAAATATTTACGCATTCTCTTTTGCCATTTTTCTCCAGTTGATGTATCCGTAAGTAGAATTAAATAAGTACGCTGTCCACATAACAAGCAATGTGACAGAACCTTCTCCACCATTCATAAGTGCCATTACCCACAAAATTACGGATACGATATTAACGATCACCCACATTACCCACTGTTCTGAATATCTTGCAAGCATTAAGATGGTTGCGATCACGCTCAGTGTTGTAGATGTTGCATCTATGAGAGCAAATTCTCCACCGATCAGTTTTAAGATAAAGCTGTATCCGGCAACTGCAGCAATCGAACCAACGATTAAGATCACCCAGCCTTTTGCAGTCAGGTTTCTTGCCTTTACTTCCCCGTTTCCGTCTGCCATGTTTTTCTTCCAGCTGATGATACCGATAATGATCATAGGAACCATCAGGATATTATACATAACTTCTCCGTAAATATGGGACTGAAAGCAGATATAAGCATACGTTACTGCCTGAAAAAGTCCAAATGCATAGTTCTCGATCTTGCCTTTTGCACACAAAACCACACTGATAATTCCTGCGAGACCGCTTAATAATGCGATCATGCTGTCTCCCCACATGAGTGATAATACCACCATTGTCACACTGGAAATTAACAGCCAGCTTTTTTCAAACATTGTCCAGTCTTTGAAATAATTTTTAATCTTTTCCATATCTTTTTCTCCTTAAAACAACTTGTTTTCTTTTTAAAAGTTTATCTGTTGAAATTCTTCTTCTGAAATCGAAGGTCCTTCCACACCTACCACAGCTGCTGAAACCTTGTTTGCCACAGCTATCGCAGCCTCAAATGATTTCCGACACATCACTGCAGAGATTACTGCTCCGATATGGGAATCCCCTGCTCCGATCGTATCCACAACAACCGCTTTTTCAGACGGAATGAGTGTTCCTTGTCCGTTTTCCTGTAAATAAGCTCCTTTGCTTCCGGCGGTTATGATAACCCTGTTCTCCGTCATCTGTTCGAACTTTTTGGCTGCCTCTTCCATGCTGCCGCACCCCGTAAAATCGATCGCTTCTTTTTCATTTAAATGTAACACCGGATGCAGTTTCATGATCCTGTCATGCTTTTCCTTTGAAATATAAGTGATTCTTGGACCCGGCGCATAATAAATGTTAAGATCCCTGTTTTTTTCCAGAAAATCAATGATCTGATCGCCGCCATCCCCTTCGATCTCATAACCGCAGATATAAACGGAATCATACTCTGTTACATCCAGTGCGTCAAACCATTCTTTTTCAAAGGTACATTCTATTCCAGGCAGCGTCAGGAAGGTTCTTTCCCCATCAGCTTCTACCATGCATAAGCAGTAGCCATTGTCCATTTTCGTGCTCTCGATCGGGCTCTCATGTTCTGCCTGTTTTAATTTCTCACGGATCATGGAAGCATACATTCCTGTACCGATCGGTGCAAATAAGGTGTATGGCACTGCAAAATGTTTCATAATATCCGCAACATTATAAGCACATCCGCCAACTGTCATCGTCTGTGATTTTGCATAGACGTCTTCCCCTTTTTTCGGAAGCTCATCGATCTGCATCACGATATCGAGCATGGCTGCTCCGATCACCAGACATTTTTTCATTTTACGTTCCCCCTCTTTTCTGCAATGATTTTTGCATAAGGCGCAAAATCAACCTGATTTGCCTCTTTTAAAAGTGTGATATCTGCCTCTAGCATATGATCCACACCCTTTACGCCGCCACAAATAGCGGTTGCCATTGCGCCGATCGTATCGGTATCTCCGCCAAGATTCGCACATAACAGAGCGCATTTTCTCGGTTCAAAGCTGTAATAAGCGATTGCGATCGCACATGGCACGGAATCGACAGTATTCACGCCTGCTCCCATCATTTTATAAAGTCTGTCCAGAAATTCATCATCGTTTCCCTCGTATGTCTTTGCCAGCTCCACACCATAGCGGATCCGCGTTCCGATAGATGCAGAAACCGTACTTGCTCCCAGTGACATCGCATACTCTTCTACAGAAAGAACATCTTCGATCATCTGATCCCTGTCTTCCTTCTCCATCGCTGACGCCACTGCCATAGCAACCATACAGGCACCAGCCAGTGTGATATCACTGCTGTGGGTAATATGGGAAATCTGGTATACATAATCGCACAGCTCTTTTTTCTGGTCGGCGCAAAACAGTGTTCCGATTGGAGGGATCCGCATGGCTGCCCCATTGGAAAGTGCTTCATTGGAATATCTGCTGGCATCTTCGCCTTTTTCAAACAGCTCTAATGTGATCTTGGAAGTTGGTCCTAAAATATTGTTTTCAAACGCATTCTCGCGCTTTGCCCAGGCTAAAATATGGCTCGCAATATTGGATGCATCCGGTTTAAAATCGGTCTCGATCAGACTGTCTAATATCGTGATCGCCTGTGAAGTGTCATCGGTAAAGTTCCCTCTGTGATACTGATAAGAGATTTCATTTTCCGGATCCCCGTCCATAAAATCCACGATTTTTTTATATTTTTCCAGAAAACGCTTCCTGCTCCAGAGCTCAGGCGGCATCCCCATTGCATCCCCCATCGCCATGCCGTAGAGAACGCCTAATATTTTATTTTCCATTTCTCTTTCCTTTCTTGTTATAATGTTTCTTGTTGCTTATTATAATAAGTTATTTATGTTATTATGTCAATTGTTTATGTTATCTTAAAATCAAAGCTTATTTTTATGCATATCTCACAAATATTGTTTACTTTTTCGTTTTCACATATTATAATAAGTTTAATTGCAGGAGGTATCATATGGGCGCAAAACCAAAATATGAAGAAATTAAAGACCAGTTGATCGAGGCGATCCGCCTTCAAAAATACAAACCGGGAAGTGAGCTTCCAAGTGAAAATGAACTGATCACAGAATACAAGGTCAGCCGTATTACGGTACGACGTGCGATCGATGAACTCTACCGTTCCGGCTATATCGAAAAGCATCAGGGAAAACGTGGCTACGTCAAAGAATCTCCACGGCTTCAGGAATTAAGCACGGTTTCCAGCTATACAGAAGAAATTTTGCGTCAGGGCATGACTCCTTCGAGAAAAGTGGTCTGTTCCGGTTTGCGTCTCGCCAATGAAGAAGAACAAAAAAGCCTTTTATTAGACAAGGCTTCCCCTGTTTTTTATCTGAACCGCATTATCTATGCAGACGAAAAGCCGTTATGCTACACCGCTACAGCGCTTCCATATGTTTACTTCCGTGACATCGAGAAATATGATTTTGCCAAAAATTCACTTTACGATGTGATTGAAAATACCTATATGACCAAAATCACTTCCTCACAGCTGAAGTTAAAAGCGGTTCCCGCCGAACATGAGATTGCAAAATATCTTGATATTGCAGATGACATCCCACTCTTATTTTCGTCTGCTGTTACTTATGGGATCCATGATTTGGCTGAAGTTCCGATTGAAGCTTTCCATACTTATTATCTGACGGATTACTTCGAGTATACTTTAACACAGAAGAGGTAATACCCGCCTTAGATCCTTTACATCCGCACCATTTGAAAAAGACGGAGCTGCGCATATGCCAGACTCCGTCTTCTTCGATTTAGATTGTCTCTAATTCATATTCGTTTGTTCCAAGTCCGATCTTCACTGCATGTTCGATACAGCTTCTCCACTCTGCATCCGGATGTGTCATATGGAAATGATCCGGGTTGCATTCTTCTTGGTTTTCCTTTGCTTTCTCGATGTTCTGTCCAAGCTCACTCTCTTTGATCGGTGTTGCCTGATTGCACAGATCCACACAGGCCTGGTCTAAGGCTACCGGATCAAAGGAAGCCAGCATTCCGATGTTTGGAATGATAGGAATATCATTTTCAGCATGGCAGTCACAGTTCGGTGATACATCACAGATCAGGGAGACATGGAAGCATGGTCTGTTCTGACAGACTGCAAGACTGTACTCTGCCATTTTATAATTCAGCATTGCAATCGAATCCTCATAACTTGCTGCAATCGCATCCTTCGGACAGACTGCAAGGCATCTTCCACAGCCAACACATTTATCATGGTCGATCCGTGCTTTGTGATCGGTGATGATCGGTGCGCCATGTGCACAAATTCTGCCACAGGCTCCACAACCGACACATTTTTTCTTCATAACAGTTGGTTTTCCATCGCAGTGCTGTTCCATCTTACCAGCTCTGGATCCGGATCCCATACCGATATTCTTAATTGCTCCGCCAAAGCCTGCCATCTCATGACCTTTAAAATGAGTCAGCGAAATAAACACATCGGCATCCATGATCGCGGATCCGATCTTCGCTTCCTTCACATATTCTCCATTCACTGGTACAAGCGTCTCATTTGTTCCCTTCAAGCCATCTGCAATCAGAACATGACAGCCTGTCTGATAAGGTGAAAAGCCGTTCACATATGCTGTCTCAAGATGATCCAGTGCGTTCTTTCTGCTTCCGACATACAAGGTGTTGCAATCTGTCAAAAATGGTTTTCCACCAAGTTCTTTGACATAATCAGCAATTACCTTTGCATAGTTTGGACGTAAAAAGGAAAGATTTCCATATTCTCCAAAATGAATCTTGATCGCTGTATATTTGTCCTGGAAATCAATTGTTTCAAAGCCTGCTGTCTTCATCAGACGATGCAGCTTTTGAAGCAGATTCTCATTTCCGGTTGCTTTAAATGTAGTAAAATAAACTTTTGATTTTTCCATAAAATTGTTCTTTCCCTTCTGAATTTATGATTAATAGATCGGTTCGTTTCATAAGGAACTGATTTTCTTCTATGATACAACATAAAGTTTACTTTACGTCAAGTCTTTTCTCTGTGATCTTGTATTTTTTTTCATTCATTGCTATGACTGGCCTTGCACTGACCTTATCAGCTTCCGCAAATTCCGTTTCAATCCTGCTTATCCTAAGGATCATACTCTCCTTTTTTACTAGCTCAGCAGATTTTGCATACTTTCCAATCCGATCAGCAGCGTTGAACTGTTGTGAAGCAATGCAGATGTCGTTGGCTGGATCACTCCGGTAACACCAAGAACGATCAGCAATGAGTTAAATGCTACAATCGTGCGATAGTTCTTATGAATTCTCTTCATCAGACTGTCACTTAACAATTTCAATGTTACAATCTGATACAGGTCATCTGATCCAACTGTGATATCCGCGATCTCGCGCGCGATCTCTGCACCGTCACTGATCGCAATTCCGACATTGGCTGCGGATAGTGCCGGTGAATCATTGATGCCATCTCCGATCATGATAACTTTTCTTCCGGCAGCTTTTTCCTTCTCTACGAAGCTTGCCTTATCTTCCGGCAGCACTTCCGAATAGTATTCATCCACACCGACACGTTTTGCAATGGCTCCGGCAGTCCGCTCACTGTCTCCTGTCATCATAACGATCTTGCTGAGTCCTGCCTTTTTCAGGGAAGATACAACCGCAGCTGCCTCATCACGAAGTGGATCTTCGATGCAGATCACAGCAGACAGTTTTCCCTCGATTGCAAGATACAGATGGGAATACTCTTTCGGAAGGGCATCGAACATTTCCTGTTTTTCCTCCGGGATCACACAGGCCTCATCTTCGAAGACAAAATGGGCGCTTCCGATGACAACACGTTTTTCATTGATCGTGGATGCAATTCCATGTGCAACGATATATTCCACTTTGCTGTGCATTTCCTCATGTGTCAGTCCTTTTTTATTTGCTGCGTCTACAACTGCTTTTGCCATGGAGTGTGGAAAATGTTCTTCCAGACAAGCCGCTATGCAAAGCAGCTCTTCCTTCGGTCTTCCATCAAAGGAAACAATCTCTACAACAGTCGGCTTTGCCTTCGTCAATGTTCCTGTCTTATCGAATACGATCGTATCTGCTTCTGCGATTGCTTCCAAATATTTTCCACCTTTTACGGTTACATTATACAGGCTTGCCTCACGGATCGCTGACAATACGGAAATCGGCATTGCAAGCTTTAAGGCACAGCTATAGTCTACCATCAGGATGGATAATGCCTTCGTCACATTTCGTGTCAGAAGATAGGTTAAGATCGTTCCACCAAGGCTATACGGTACAAGACGATCTGCAAGATGCTCTGCTTTGCTTTCGGCACCGGATTTTAATTTTTCAGATTCCTCGATCATCGTCACAATCTTCTCAAACCGGCTGGATCCGCCGACTTCTTTTACAAGAATGGTCAGCTCTCCCTCTTCCACAACTGTTCCTGCATAAGCAGTACTGTCTAAATTCTTGCATACCGGTACGGATTCACCTGTTAAGGATGCCTGATTGACCATAGCTTCCCCATTCACAACAATGCCGTCAAATGGGATCACATTTCCCATATGTATCACCACTCTGTCACCGGCCTTAACCTCTGTCGCCGGTACTAAGACTTCCTGGTCTCCACTCATCATCCATACTTTGCTGACATTTAAAGACATCGTTCTTGCAAGGTCATCCACTGATTTTTTATGGGTCCACTCTTCAAGAAGCTCTCCGATGCCGAGCATGAACATGATCGAACCGGCTGTATTAAAATCATTTCTTAAAATCGATACGCCGATTGCCGTTGCATCCAGCACCGGAACCTCAATCTTGCGGGCTGCCAGTGTCTTTACGCCTTTCCAGAGATATTTGATGGAACGCATCGTTGTCAGGCAGACACGTACCGGATAAGGTAAAATCCATCTTCTCGCATAATGGAAGATCACCTTCTGAATGAGTTTTTCCTGGTAAACGTTATTTAATTCCCTGCCGGAATTTTCAATGAGTCCGGTTGGAACCTCCACCTCTTCATAATGGAAATGACGCAGCAGATTGATAATATTCTCCCGCTCCCCTACATAGGAAATCGTCGCATCACATGTTCTGTCATACACCTTCGCAAAGGTGATCTCTTTCTGACTGTGTAAGAAATAGAGCAGCGTGTCCGCCTGTGAATAGCTCATACGGGACTGCACGACATGGATTCTCATTCTTCCAGTTGTCTCATGTTTTATAATAAATTTCATTTCTGATACTTCCTTTCATCCAGTCTTTTGGCGAAAAAAAGGACTGTCACTTTTCACAGCTTTCTGTGTTTGTGACAGTCCATCCTTTTTACTCTGCTACTGCTTCTGCATCTGCCTCTACAGTTTCTTCTACAGCATCCTCAACTTCTGCTGCTTCTTTTTTTGCAGCGCGCTCTTCGTTGATGGATTTTGCATCTTCATAAATATCTTCTGCATTTTCCTGTACAGTTGTAACAGTCTTCATTACGCAGTCTTTTGCTCTTAATACAGCTGCTGTGCACTCTGTGTATACTTTCTTCGCGTCATCGCTCGCAAGTACTTTTACACCTGCTGTTCCAAACAATGTTCCTCCTGCAAATAATGCAAGTTTCTTCCAATCTACCATAATATGTCCTCCTTTGTGCAATTCAAAAAACGACCGGAGCAGTCTTGGTTTTCTTTTTCATTTTTAACTGTTCCATGTTATTTTCTGAAAAATCAAAGCACTTTATTGTTTGTTTTTTTCTTTGTTTTTCACATTATAGGACTGCTTTTAGGGTTACTCAAGGCTAACATTGTTTGTTGAGAAATCTTATCATATAGCACATTCTCCTGCTGCATTTTTCCTGTAAAACAGTGACTTTAAAAGGAATACTTTTTTATTTCATCGCTGCGCGGATGATCTCTTCCGCTTTCTTTGCCTCTGCCTTTGTAAGCTGCGGCGTACCTTTTAAAATATAATCCATTCCAAGGTTCTCATACTTGACTTCACCAAGTGAGTGATACGGAAGCACTTCCAGCTTTTCGATGTTGTGTAAGGACTTTAAAAATCTGCCGAGCTCTGTGAGCTCTGTTTCCTCAAAGGTAATACCAGGTACTACGACATGCCGGATCCAGACCGGTTTGCCGATCGCATCCAGATACCTTGCAAATGCAAGAATATTCGCATTCGACTGCCCGGTAAGCTTCCGATGTCCGGCATCCTCTATATGCTTGATATCTAGCATGACAAGATCCGTCACGGACATAAGCTGATCGATTTTTTTCATTCTGTCCGACACTGTTGCTGTATTCACTTCCCCTTGTAAGGCTTCTACCGGAAACATGATTCCGGACGTATCCAGACAGGTATGGATTCCTTTTTCCTTTGCTTTTGTAAAAAGCTCCGTCAGAAAATCAATCTGTAACATAGGTTCTCCACCCGTTGCCGTGATGCCGCCGGTCTGATAAAAAGAACGGTTGCGCTCAAAACGGTTTATGATCTCATCTGCTGACATCTCCTGTCCATCCTCTACCTTCCATGTATCCGGATTGTGGCAATACTGGCAGCGCATCGGACATCCCTGAAAAAATACAACGAACCGTACGCCCGGACCGTCAACTGTGCCAAATGTTTCTAATGAATGAATTTTCCCCATGTCGTTCTCCTTTTCTGATTTTTCTTGCAATTCGGGTATAAAGAATGTGCCTTGGCAAAATGTTTCTTCTATCCTGACAAAATCAGGCGTTAAAAAGTCTGACTTTTTAACGCCTGATTTTATTGCCCGCATCATCTGTGCCTATGCGACGCACGGGCTGATACACTACATTCTCTCATGGAATGTACGTGCAATGACTTCATCCTGCTGCTCTTTATTCAGTTTGATAAAGTTTACTGCATATCCGGATACGCGGATCGTAAGCTGTGGGTACAGCTCTGGATGTTTCTGCGCATCTAATAACGTATCACGGTTTAATACGTTTACATTCAGGTGATGTCCGCCCTGTGCTGCATATCCATCTAATAAGGCAACCAGATTGCTCTGCTGTCCTTCTTCATCTTTTCCAAGTGCATCCGGTACGATCGTAAAGGTATTGGAAATACCATCCTGTGAATCCATAAACGGCAGCTTGGCAACGGATGCTAAGGATGCTACTGCACCGTTGGTATCACGTCCATGCATTGGGTTTGCACCCGGAGCAAATGCAACGCCTTTCTTTCTTCCATCCGGAGTTGCTCCTGTATTCTTTCCATATGAAACATTAGATGTGATCGTTAAAATTGAGGTTGTCTGGATACCGCCCCGGTAGGTATGGTTTCCTTTTACATATCCGATAAATGCATGAAGTACTTCTTTTGCGATTTCATCCACGCGGTCATCATCATTTCCGTATTTCGGGAAATCACCTTCGATCTCAAAATCAATTGCTACTCCATTTTCATCACGGATTGGTTTTACTTTTGCATATTTGATCGCAGAAAGGGAATCTGCTACAACGGAAAAGCCTGCTATACCGGTTGCAAACCATCTTCTTACATTTTTATCATGTAAAGCCATTTCTAACTTTTCATAGCAATATTTGTCATGCATGTAGTGGATAATATTTAATGCGTTCACATAAACACCTGCTAACCACTTCATCATGTCCTTGTATTTATCCCATACTTCATCGTAATCCAGGTACTCGGATGTGATCGGACGGTATTTTGGTCCGATCTGTTTTCCACTGATCTCATCCACACCACCGTTGATCGCATAAAGCAGACACTTTGCAAGATTTGCTCTTGCACCGAAGAACTGCATTTCCTTTCCGATCCTCATGGAAGATACGCAGCATGCAATACCATAATCATCGCCGTGTACCACACGCATGATATCATCATTTTCGTACTGGATCGCAGAGTGCTGGATTGATGACTCCGCACAGAACTTCTTGAAATTCTCCGGCAATTTTACAGACCAGAGTACCGTCATGTTTGGTTCCGGTGCTGCCCCGATATTATTTAAAGTATTCAGATAACGGTAAGACATCTTTGTTACCATATGTCTTCCATCCACACCGATACCGGCGATTGATTCTGTTACCCAGGTAGGATCACCTGCAAAAATGGTATTATATTCCGGTGTACGTGCAAACTTTATAAGACGGAGCTTCATGACAAACTGGTCAACGATCTCCTGGATCTCTTTCTCGGTAAAGGTTCCCTCTGCAAGATCACGCTCTGCATAAATGTCTAAGAAGGTTGATGTGCGGCCTAATGACATTGCTGCACCATTCTGCTCTTTTACTGCTGCAAGATAGGAAAAATAAACAGCCTGTGTTGCTTCTAACACATTATTCGCCGGTTTTGAAATATCGCAGCCGTAAATCTCTGCCAGTTTCTTTAACATCTCCAAAGCGCGGATCTGTTCGGATAACTCTTCTCTCTCACGGATGACGTCAGAATACATGATCGTACGTGTTGTGTTTAACTGTTCTTTCTTGTCTTCGATCAGACGGTCCACACCGTAAAGTGCCGGTCTTCTGTAGTCACCGATAATACGTCCACGACCATAAGCATCCGGAAGTCCTGTGATGATATGTGCACTTCTGCATGCCCGCATCTCAGGTGTGTACGCATCAAATACACCTGCATTGTGTGTTTTTCTGTGTGTTGTAAAATACTCTACTACCTCAGGATCTACTTTGTATCCATTATCCTCGCATGCTTTGATCGCCATACGGATACCGCCATAAGGCTGCAGGGCACGCTTAAAAGGTTTGTCTGTCTGGAATCCGACAATCTTTTCTTTTTCTTTATCTAAATAACCAGGACCATGGGAGGTGATCGTAGAAATGATCTTTGTATCCATATCTAACACACCGCCAGCTTCTCTTTCCTGTTTTGAAAGCTCTAATACCTGATCCCAGAGATCTGAGGTATCCTGTGTCGGTCCTTCTAAGAAAGAATCATCCCCATCATATGGATGGTAGTTCTTCTGAATAAAATCCCTTACGTTTACTTCTGTTTCCCAGGCTCCGCCCTGGAAGCTTCTCCATTCATTCTGCATATTTTTCTCCTTCTGCCGTTTTGGCTCTGCTTACCGAGTTAGATTAAACTAACTCTCGTTATTTGTCAAGAGTCTCTCTGGTTTTCCAAATTGAAATAGTAGAATTATTAAGAAATTTTTCTCATATGGAAATATTTGGAAAAGATCCTCAGATACAAACAGGAGAAACACGTCCTGCGTGTCTCTCCTGTTCTTCACGTTTCCGCTATTCACATAAAAACCGCACTGCTGGACTCTTTCGCCCAGACGGTCGGCATTAGTCGCGTTATACTTCATGTGGTGAACCCCACTGTTTCCGTCAGTCATATAACACTTGCATTGTACTATGGGTGAGAAAATTTTTCAACTAGCAATTATTACCAAAAACCTCCGCATTATTGTAGTAATTTTTCTGGTTGACATTTGAGCACACGGGACAACTTCACCAATGTCATTCCCTGTGTTTTGTTAATATCTCTCTCGCCCTGCTCAAAAAGCTGTATCTGGCGGACCGGAACATCTGCTTTCTCTGCCAGCTGTCTCTGCGACAGCTTTGCATAGCTGCGCAATCGTCGCAGCCTGGATGTTTCCTGCTCTTTTATTTTTTCTTCTATGACAAGCACAAATTTTTCAATATCAGCTTCGTGGAATGTTCCATACATACCGCATATCATATCCACTGCTACGATATGATCGATCTCACGAAATGACCGTCCGGTTTTCCACTGGTAATAGGCAAGTGCCCAACCAGTCCAATATTCCGGTGATTTATCCAGATACATAAGATCTTCCTCTTCCGGCTCCTTTAGTCCGCTTAAAGAAATAACCTCTCTGGCAACCTCACAGCCATTCTTTCCTGCCACATACGTCGGATTACCGATCTCAAATTGTCTTGCGATCCCGCTGACCAGGAACATCTGATAAAAGAATCCAAGCTCATATTCTAACGTATTGACTGCATAATCCAGCATATCTCCCATGATCCGCTGTGCCAGCCGGACATAATCCTCATCGTAAGCACAATTCATCTTTCTCCATCCCTCTTCTCATAATATCGATCATATAAATATCATCCAATATTGCCTTTTCCGTCCGTGTCCTGCGGTATTCTTTTCTCGCGTCTCTGTCACGTTGCACCTTTTTTAAGAAAAATTCTTCTGCTTCTGCAGCTTCACAGTCGACATACGTCAGCTTCTGAAATGCCTTCTCACTTTTTAACACGATCTGCTCTCCTAGCTTTCCAAGACGCATTGCCTGTTCAAGCTGGGAAAGTGAAATAACACCCATAATAAAATCTTGCGCAAAAGAAAAATAAGAATCATCCGCCCGATATCCAATGATAACGTCATATCCAGACAAATCTACAAAAAAATGCTCCTGCAGATAATTTTTTGCTTCTTCTGCTATGCTCTTCTGCTGCCAGTAACTGCGATAACGAGTAAGTACTGCCAGCCAGTTCAAAATATGATATTCCGGGTCATTCAGATTCAAAACCGATAATCCATCCATATCCAGTTGATATCGGTTTGCATATCCATCTGTATTTTTCGAACATGCCCATTCCTTTGCAAGCGCTATCTCTTCCGTACAGTAAAATCCTCTCCCATAATCATTCGAGGAACTGCCTTTCCCATATTCCGGTTTCAGGATCATATGGTCTGATCCGTGATAAATCATCTTCTTCATGTTACTTCCTTTGACGTAGTTATATCTCTGTAGCGATATAGTTATACTATCATAAAACCATATTGATTACAAGAAAAGTATGCTATAATACTTTCTGTCTTATCAGAAAAATAAATTTTTGGAGGATTCCCCATGAAAATAGCATTAGTTTCCGATACACATGGCATCTGTCGTGATGAATTATTCGATTCCATAAAAGACTGCGATTACCTGATCCATACAGGTGACTTTGACAATGAACGCACCTATTCCAGATTTTTAAATTGCGGCATCCCAATGTATGCTGTCCGCGGCAACTGTGACCACGGCCAATGGACATCTTATCTTCACAATTTTATGTCTGTACCGATTGGTGGAAAACTGTTCTATCTTGTGCACAACCGGGCGGATCTCCCGTTTGACCTCACTGATGCCGACTTTGTCATTTTCGGGCACACCCATGTATTCACACATCTTGACCGCTACGGAAAGATCTTTATCAATCCGGGAACTGCCAGTGCAGACCGCGGTGATGGAAAGAGCATTGCGATCCTGACACTAACGGAAGATGGCTATGATTTACAAAGAATCCACTTGTAATACTCTCATTCTTTTTTAACCTTTTAATTCCTGCTCACGGAACAGGGCGTCTACGATGACCACATATTCTGCCAGACGCTCTGTTTTTTTGATCTTTTTCCAGTATTTTTCCGGATCTGTAAAGCTTTTGCTCATGTAACTCCAAAGCTCTTTCATCTTAAATAAGGTATTACGGTCGCCGGACATCACTTCTTTGTAGCCTTCAAAAATCATGTCGTGGAAGGCACGGAATGTTTCTTTGTCTGGTCTATTTTGTGCAGAAGACGTACTTCCCTCATATCCCCGGAGTTTTCCGACCAGCCCCGGATCCTGTAAAATTCCTCTTCCAAGCATGACCTTTTCTGTCTCCGGAAATCTCTCCCGCAGCTGTCCATATGCCTCAACAGAATGAATATCTCCATTAAAGCAAAGCGAGTGTCTGCTGTTTTCTGCCGCATACTGATAGGTTTCCATACGCGGCGTATATTTATAAAAATCCTTCTGGATCCGCGGATGTATAATTAGTTCAGACAGCGGATATTTTTCATATATGGCAAGAATCTTCTCCCATTCCTCCGGCGAATCCTTGCCCACCCGCGTCTTGATCGATATTTTGCAATCACATGCCGCAAAAATTTCTTCAAGAAAAGCGTCAAGCTGATCTGGAACTGCAAGAAATCCTGCACCTCTTTTTTTCGATACAACCGTTCCCGACGGACAGCCAAGATTCAAATTCACTTCTTTATAGCCATACTGCTGCAGCTGTTTTACGATCGAGATAAAATCTTCCGCCTGGTTTGTTAAAATCTGCGGAACGACTTCCATTCCAATATTATGCTCCGGATCAATATCCTTAAGCGCTTTAAAATCTAATTTTTTATTCGAGATAAATGGTGTAAAGTACCGGTCAATATCATGAAAATATTTCTGATATGCATTGCGGTAAATATAGCCGGTCAGTCCTTCCATCGGTGCCATGTAATATTTCATAATCATCCTCTTTTGCATTTTTTGATTTTCAGGCAAACTGCCTATGACAAAACTTTTATTGTTGTTTCTCCTGTTCGAGCAGCTGATAAATCTCTTCCGTCTGTGCGTCATCATACCCACTCATGTAGTACTCCGTTCCATCCGCAGAAAAATGCAGAAACTCTGTATTTTCCGGGTTCAAGAACACTTCGCATTTTCCTACATTCCGGATAAAAAAGGTGCCTTCTTCCAACGTGTCCATCGCCGTTCCTTTTGATTTGCTCCAGCACGGAAGCTCTGTGATTTTTTCCATCTGTTCAATGTCTTCTACCGGAATTTCATAATTGATGTTCAGATGTTTTGCATACAATGTTTCGCGTTCCACCTCTAGTCTGATCGGTGTAAATTCGAGCAAAATGATCCAGATGCATGTTGCCGGGATCGTCGCCACAAGAATCACTGCCGAGAAAATTGCTGCTGCCTTTCCTGCCGGAGTTGCCAGATTCATCGTTGTTCCGATTCCAACTTTTTTATTCACCATCGTATGCCGGTCTGATGGATTATAATATAAAATTCCTCCGATCCAGTGTCTGTCATCATCTGCTCCGTCTATCAGCTCACGCTTTGGTTCATAAGCTGCTTCTACTTTTTTTAACTTTCCCATAAGCGGAAAACACAACGCTACACTGGCTACTGCATACAAAATACTTCCTGTTAAAATCATCCATCCCATATTTTGCGCGAAAATGGATGCTGCCAGGATCACTGCCACAAATGCTGTATTCATCCACAGTACCATCAACCAGTAATTTTTCCACAGATTTTTTCTTGCTCTTGTATAGTTTAAATTCACCGTGCTGTCCCTGTTTATCACCGTCACCGGCTGTTTATCCATCCAGACTGCAACACCTGTCAATAATACTCCGCACAGCCACATCATAACAGCAAGCCATCCGATACTGCTTAATTCCACACGTTTTCCCAGTTCCGGATAAAAATACTTTGCCATAAATGGCGCCAGTGCTCCAAGAAAAGTGATCAGATTTGGTATCAGAAACGGCAGCATTTCTACTTTTCTGATTTTTCCGGCCAGCTTCAGCTCCACATACCGTTCTGTATCTGCATCTTCGTACAGATAATGCTCTCTTTTCCATGCTTTCAACCGGTTATTTGCATGCACTAACGGAAGGCAAAGCAGCCAGATCACAAGCAGGATCCACAGCATCCATATGGTAAGCTGGATCGACATATAGGCTGTCAGGAAGCTGCCTAATGGTACGATTGCCAGAAAAAGAACGTATGATTTCATTTCTTTGCGGAATCTGTCCACGATTGCTGTCACTTCCGGCTCCTTTATCCACTCCGGCTTCATATTCACTGCAAACAGGCAGCCATTTGCATATTCATGCTGCGATCGAAATATAAAATATAGAAGAAACAGTACCGGGTACATCGTTACAAACAGAATAAGATTCATCACCATATACACTCCTTCCGAGTCAAAGCTCATTACCGTTATTTTCTGCATCACTTACTCAATAAAACCGTGATATTAATAATACTTCTCACAGATTTTAAAAAATTCCTCTTTTGTCATTCCACTGACTTTTGCTTCAGATATGATCTGCTGCAACAGCTCCTTAGATTTCTCCGAAAGCTCCTTTGTCTCTGCAAATTCCTTCCGCACTCTTGCACCGCTTCTTCTGTCAGCAAAGATATATCCTTCCTGTTTGAGCAGGCTGTATGCTTTATTCACAGTCATGGAATTAATCCCGATCTCTTCCGCCAGTCCCCGAACCGTTGGAAGCTGTTCTCCCGGTGCAAGTCTTCCATCTGAAATCCCCTGCACGATCTGATTCCGGATCTGCTGATAAATTGGGATCTCTGACATTTCATTTATCGATATGACCACGCAAATCCACCTCCCGTTACTGTAACCTTTTGCTTTATAGAATTCGGATGTCTAAAGGTCTGCTCTTACGTTTATGTTAGCCAGTTGCCCAACAGAAATAGTCCAGATTTCATTGTGCAAAACATTCCGATAAGCCTCTGAAAACATGAATCGTGTTCAGCAGCGGCTTCCACGCTTCATGAGTCTTATCTCCATTGCACAAGGAGAAACCTGGAATATTTCTGTTGTGCAACTTGATAATAAAGGTTATGAAGCAGACCTCTCACACCCGAATCCCTGTAAACATAGATTTTTCCGTAAAATTTTTTTGCAAAAAAATATGCATCATTTGTATTATTTATCATAATACAAATGATGCATATATGTCAAGAATCTACCTTTTTATCCTAAGGTTCTCTAACTAATTTAATTCCAGCATCTTATCAATGCAGCGTTTTGCTCCCAGCCTTACCTCGTCAGGTAAAGTAATCTCCTCACCAGCAAGACCCTTCAGACAGTTATATACATCTACAAGTGTTGTCAGTTTCATATTCTGGCATACGCATGCCTTGGAAAGCGGGTAGAAAAGCTTATCCGGACATTCATACTGTAAATGAGAAACAATGCTGTTCTCTGTTCCAATAATAAATTCTTTGTCCGTGCTCTTCTTTGCATACGCCATGATTCCGGTTGTACTTCCGATATAATCGGCATTCTCTCTTACGGCAGCTGCACATTCCGGATGCACGAGAATCTTTGCATTTGGATGTGCTTCCTTCGCCCTTTTGATATCTGCCTGTCCCATCCGAAGATGCGTCGGACATCCGCCCTTGATAAATTTGAATGTTTTCTCCGGAACCTGTTCCGCTACCCATGCGCCAAGGTTACAGTCAGGAATGAAAAGAATCTTATCATTCTCTAATTTCTTAACGATCGATACCGCAGATGAGGATGTTACACAGACATCACACAGCGTTTTTAATTCGGATGTTGTATTAATATAAGCTACAACGGTGTAATCCGGATACTGTTTTTTTAATTCCTTCAGTTCTTCTACTGTAAGCTGTTCTGCCATAGGACATCCGGCTTCACTGCTTGAAAGAAGGACCTTCTTATCCGGTGAAAGTACCTTCACTGTCTCTGCCATAAAGCGGACACCACACATAAGGATCGTCTGCTGTGACGCAGTCGCTGCCTGCTGGCTCAGACCAAAAGAATCTCCCATATAATCTGCGATTTCCAATATCTCATGATTTTGATAGGCATGTGCCAGAATACAAATGTCTTTTTCTTTTTTTAATCTTAGAATTTCATCCTGAATTTCTCTTATTGTCATTTTTCCCTCTTTTCCACAAACGGACACTGCTTTTCCGGCATTTTCCATCCAAATGTAGTCTCATCTAAAATAATTAATTTCATGCAAAAGACAGCTAAAATGCCGGCGAACGCTCTGTCTCTGCACAGCTTTAGTAGAATTATACGATTTGAGATATTTACTGTCAACACAAATATTTTACAGCTGTCTTGTCAATTGTAAATTTTAGTGTTATACTGGGTAACATCTGTAAAAAAAGTTACATTTCAAGGCAACGCAAAAAGAGGAAGAAAATATGAAAACAGATATACTTATAGTTGGAAGTGGCTGTTCCGGATTATATGCAGCCTTAAATCTTCCGGAGAATTTAAATATTATGCTGATCTCCAAGTCTGATTTTGAGAGCAGCGATTCTTTTTTAGCCCAGGGAGGCATGTGTACACTCAAAGCTCCGTCTGATTATGACAGCTTTTTTGAGGATACACTCAAAGCCGGCCATTATGAAAATGACCAGAAGTCCGTTGAGATCATGATCAAATCTTCTCCGGATGTTGTAAAGGATTTAGAGCAATATGGTGCTTCTTTTACCAAAGATGAAAATGGCAATTTTGTCTATACAAAAGAAGGTGCCCATGCCCATCACAGAATCCTTTTCCATGAGGATGTCACAGGAAAAGAGATCACAAGCCATCTTTTAGCCGCCGTTAAACAGTTAAAAAATGTGCAAATGTATGAATACACGACGCTTTTAGATATTATTTGTGAAGACAACAAATGCTGCGGCGGAATCATCCAGTGGCCTGACGGAAAAGAAGAACGTGTTGAGGCTGACTATGTCATCCTCGCCACAGGCGGTATCGGTGGTACCTACAAACATTCCACGAACTTCAAGCACCTGACCGGAGATGGTGTAGAGATTGCCAAGCGTCATAACATTGAGCTGAAAAACTTAGATTATGTCCAGATCCATCCTACCACACTGTATTCTGACAACAAAGAAGAACGAAGCTTTCTTATTTCAGAGTCTGTACGCGGCGAGGGTGCCAAGCTTTACGATAAAAATATGAACCGTTTCGTAGATGAGCTGCTGCCAAGGGATCTGCTGACGCAGGAAATCTACAAACAGATGGAAAAAGATGGGACGGATTATGTGTGGGAAGATTTAAGGACCATTCCACGCGACGAACTTGTAAAGCATTTTCCGAATATTATTGAACATTGCAGCGAAGCAGGCTATGATGTATTTCATGAGTGTATTCCAATCGTTCCTGCCCAGCATTATTTTATGGGCGGAATCAAGGTAGATTACAGCAGCAAGACTTCTATGGACCGCCTCTACGCAGTCGGTGAGACAGCCTGCAATGGAGTCCATGGTAAGAACAGACTGGCGAGCAACTCTCTTTTAGAGAGTCTTGTATTTGCAAAAAGAGCAGCAAAAGAAATTGCTGGTGAAAGGAGATAACAATGTACGATCAGGTTACATTAGGGTTAAATGTAGACCCATTTATATTAAGTGCTTTAAAGGAAGACATCACAAGTGAGGACGTTTCTACAAACAGTGTCATGCCGCATCCACAGCAGGGAGAGGTCGACTTGATCTGTAAGGAAGACGGTATCATCTGCGGACTTCAGGTTTTTGAAAGAACCTTTACCTTACTTGATTCCAATACAAAAGTAGAATTTTTTGTAAAAGACGGCGACCATGTAAAGGCAGGCGAGCTTATGGCAAAGGTTCATGGTGATATCCGTGTCCTTCTCTGCGGCGAAAGAACCGCTCTCAATTACCTTCAGAGAATGAGTGGAATTGCCACTTACACAAGCCAGGTAGCCAAACTTCTGGAAGGAACCGGCATTAAGCTTTTAGATACAAGAAAAACAACGCCAAACAACCGTATTTTTGAAAAATACGCCGTAAGAGTCGGTGGCGGAAATAATCACAGATACAATTTATCCGATGGCGTACTTCTCAAGGATAATCATATCGGAGCTGCAGGCGGCGTAAAAGAAGCCGTTACCATGGCAAAGGCCTATGCTCCTTTTGTAAGAAAAATCGAAGTAGAGGTAGAAACATTTGAAATGGTACAGGATGCTGTGGAAGCAGGTGCCGATATTATCATGTTAGATAATATGGACAACGATCTTTTGAAAAAGTCCATTGACTACATCGCCGGCAGAGCAGAAATTGAAATTTCCGGAAATGTGACCAAAGAAAATATTGAAAGAATCAGGAACTTTGGTGTAAACTATGTATCAAGTGGTGCGCTGACTCACTCAGCTCCAATTATGGATATTTCACTTAAAAATTTACACGCAGTATAGAAAGGGTTTTGACAGATGAACGGAGAGATCAGGAGAGCAAAATTAGAAACTATTTTAAGATCCAGCGCTGTACCTGTCCCTGGAGTTACTCTGGCAAAAGACCTGGATGTAAGCAGACAGATCATCGTTCAGGATATTGCACTGCTTCGTGCAAATGGCCTGACCATTGTTTCCACAAACAGAGGCTATGTGATTCCGAACCAGTCCGCATGCCAGAGGGTATTTAAGGTGATCCATGAGGATAGCCAGGTCGGAGAGGAACTTTCACTCATCGTTGACAATGGCGGGATCGTTAAGGACGTATTCGTTTACCATAAGGTTTATGGCGTTGTCCGGGCAGACATGAACATCCGAACAAGGCGTGACGTCAGGAAATTTTTAGAGGGTCTCTCTACCGGGACCTCGACACTTCTCAAAAATGTGACCGGTGGCTATCATTATCATACGATCGAAGCTGAATCCGAAGAGATTTTAGATGATATTCAAAATGAACTGGCAGAAAAAGGTTTTCTGGCCAAGCTGCAGGATTATGAACCTGTAGATTTTTGGGGTGAAGAAGAATCAGATACTCCCGTCTAAAGCAATTTTAAAACGCTGCAATGCCTGTGTTTTCTGGCATTGCAGCGTTTTTCTTCTCCTACTCCATTTTTCCCTGTTTTTTTAAAAAGGATAAAAATGTTTCAACTCCTCCACCGAGCACCTTCACATCCTTGGGACGATTTCCTCCCATAGCAGACACATCAAAGAAATCACCCGCTTTGGACATCTCTGTATACATGAAACTGTCACTTCCATACAGTCCATGCTCAATCTCAACAAATTCATCCCCCCAGAACGAACAATCCTCTGCTGTAATTTCTTCTGCTTTGAACCTCTCAAGAAAAATATTGACATTATCGCTCTTGCAGGAAATTCCTACTTCTAAATATTTTGCATCACAGGTTGCAGATACCTTTTGTCCAAGCTCTTCCCCTGTCTGTTCTGCGATATCGATCAGCTCTTTTAATCCGTTTTCGATCCCATGTTCTTTTAACACCTGACGTAAATGTTCGACCTCGTCTCCCTGCATGAAAAGCTGGTCTCCGCGATCATTTTCCACCATAAGATCGATCTTGCAGTAATTCGGACGGCTGAATACAATATCTGTTTTCAGTCCGTATTCCCGGAGTAATCTCGTATGGATCGCATAGCAAATATCATGGATTTTTATAAGACCTTCCCGATCCGGTATCATCGATGCAAAAATTTCCGGCTCACCGTTTTTTATTTCATAATTATAAGCGCCACGTCCCAAACCAAAGAAAAGATTTTTTTGTTCTTCGCCGGTAAAATAAGTATGGAATTTTCCGCCTGCTATTTTATCGTAAGTTGTTCCACTTACGATCACAAACTTTATACCCTGCTGCAGCAAAGGCTTCATTGCCCCTGCTGCGGCTTCGACCGGAGCACTTCTGGACGTTACAGCTGTCCCATCCCAGTCGAAGAAAATTGCTTTATATTTCTTTGTCATTGTTATTTACTCCCTTTTTCTATTCTATCTCTCTGTAGCTTTCCCCGCTTTTTAAGATAATTTCTTTTTCATGGACCAGAAACGAGATTTCATCCCCTTCCAACAATGTAAATTTCGCATCTTTTTTCGTGATACGCACTTCTAAAAGTGCCCCCTTAAATCTTAACCGGAATGCATATTCTTCCCATTCTTCCGGAATCGTTGGTTTGAACCTCAGTACGCCTTTCTGACAGCGCACGCCTGCGAATCCGTTGACAATTGCCTGCCAGGTTCCTGCCATATTGGCAGCGTGGATTCCCGCATAAAAATTATTGTGATAATCATCAAGATCCATACGCGCAGACTGTGAAAAATACTGATATGCTTCCTCCAGATAGCCAATATCACATGCCACAATTCCGAAAATGCAGGTAGATAAAGAAGAATGATGCAGCGTAACTTCCTGATAGAAATCATAGTTTCTCCGAATCTCTTCCTCCGTAAATAAATCGTTGTGTAAATACATGCCAAGGATCGCATCCGCCTGTTTTGACATACGGTGACGCATAATAAAAAGCGGGTGATAGTTCTCATACAGCCATGCTCGCTTTTCTGGTGGGATCTTATTTTCATCCCATGGTTTCCGCATCATAAATCCGTCATCCATTGGATAAATCTGTCTCTTCTCGTCGTATGGGAAATACATTTTTTCAATGATCTCATTCCAAAGCACTAATTCTTCTTCTGAAAAATCTAATTTTTCTTCCAGACGCTTCAAATACTCCGGCGCATTTTCTTTCAAATATTTCACTGCATTGACAGCATCCCGCAGATTTTCACGCGCCATCAGATTTGTATAGAAGTTATTATCAACTAACACGTTGTATTCGTCTGGTCCGGTCACATCACAGATACAGTATTTTCCGTCCTTGCACTCTGCAAAAGAACCGACATCTGCCCAGACCCTGGCAGTCTCGATCAGGATTTCCGCACCTTTTTCTTTCAGGTAATCCACATCTCCCGTCACCTGAAGATATAACGAAAGCGCATATGCTACATCTGCATTAATATGATACTGTGCGGTTCCAAGCGGATAATAAGTCGACGCTTCTTCCCCATTGATCGTCCTCCAAGGATAAAGTGCTCCTTTCATGTGGCCTAAAATCCTTGCTCTGTCTCTTGCCTGCGGAAGTGTTGCATAACGATAATCTAACAGTTTCTTTGCTGTCTCCGGTTCCGTAAAGATAAGCACTGGAAGTACATACATTTCTGTATCCCAAAAATAATGTCCCTCATATCCTTCCCCTGAAAGTCCTTTTGCCCCCATACCGGTTCTGCCATCCCGTCCGGCAGACTGGATGATGTGAAACAGATTAAAATGCAGTCCCTGCTGTAATTCTTCATTTCCCTTGATCTCGACATCTGCTGTTTTCCAGAATTTCTGCATATAAGCTTTCTGCTGTTCTTCAAGCTTCCCATAGCCCTCGCTCTTTGCAGCCGCAAGTTCTTCCTGCACAAATGCTTCCAGCTGTTCTTTGTCCATGTCAAGATTCGTCGAATAGCATATAAATTTATCGAGTGTCACACACTCTCCTTCTTTTACCTGCATCAAAGCTTTGGATACCGTATCCATCTCCCCGGCTTCTGATATCCAGTTTTCTTCTGTCACTTTCTGTCCACTGCGCCATAACTCATGGGTGCTGCCACATGCCATCGTAAGATGACTGCCTTTTGTCGTTCCTTCATAGTAAGACATATCCTTTTTTACAGTCACTTTATCCGGATCAAGCCGTCGGCCAAATGGACCATAATCCACAATTGGATTTGTTTTTCTTGTATGGTTCTCCACATCTGCCTGCATTTTCGATACAAATTCAATGGTTCCTTCATAATTCACCGGTCTGACCTGATAGCGGATCACCATAATATTTTTTCTTGCAAAGGAAACCAGACGGGAAATATGAATCTCTGTCATTTTTCCGCTCGGAGCCACCCAGATCAGTTTTCGTTCCAGAATACCGTCTTTCATATGAAGCGTTCTGGCATACTCTTTCACTTCGCCCTGCTCCATTGAAAACTCTTCTCCATCTAAACTGACATGGATTTCTTTTAAATTCGGCAGGTTCAAAAGTGACTGGCTCAAAAGCGGTGAGCCAAAGTTTGCTTCCCCGTAACGGATTTCATTACTCTCATAAAAGCCATTGACAAAGTTTCCCTCCAGCCCCGTATCCACATCAAATGGATAAGCTTCCTCAAACGTTCCTCTCGTGCCAATATAACCATTTGACAGTGCAAAGGTCGTCTCATTTCTATAATTATTTTCTTTTTTAAATTCTGTTTCCGTAATTTTCCATTGTTCGATTGGATAAATTGGTTTCTTAAAATCCATAATTTATGCTCCTTTTACCATTTCCATAAATCATTTGTACGCAATCTCCCAGAATATTTCTTCTGCCTTTATAAAAGAATACAAAAATTCTACGGAATCATCTTTGATCGCGTTTTTATGGCAGGCCAAAGCCTGCGCTTTTCTGTTTTCAGCAAAATCGACCGGTTTCATATCCTCAGGAACTTCAAATCGGATCCGGTTTTCCCACTTTAATAATCCGTTGTCAAAATCCTTCGGACATTCGTAATTTTCGCAGACATCCATCCCTTTTTCATAGTCCCAGATATCCTTTCGCTGTGCAGAGCGGTTTGGCCAGTTTTCATCTCCGGCGTTTGAATGTACTACCCCGGAAAATAAAACCGGATGATACTGCTCTGCCTCAGCCAGAATTTCTTTCAGGAAAAGAAGCAATCCACTGTGATCTCCATGCATGTCATACTCTGCTGTCGTAAAAATCATATCTGCCTGCTTTTCCATCATGATTTCTCTTAAATCCTTCTTGAAATTTTTTCGTGTATACAAAGCAGATGTTCCGTATTTCTCTGTGTGGTAATCCGGTTTTTCCGGCAGCGCATAAGTATGGTCGGTACAGTGTGCCACATGTACTCTGTTTTCATCGGTATCATCATAAAGCTGGTGCAAAAAGCTTTCTGTCGGGTCCATTCCTGTATCTGCATAACCAAGAAACGTCACCTGATCCTCCCTGATTCCAAGCACTTTTAGTCCTGACAGCGTTTCTGACAGGCGGACCCGTCCGGTTACTTCATCACACCCTTCATAGTCTCCATTTCCTGCCATCACTACATGCACGCCAATATTTTTGTCCAGTGCCTGTTCCATAATGCCTGCTGCAAGGAGAATCTCATCATCTTCATGCGGCACAATGACCATGATATTTCTGACTTCTGCATTTAATTCCATTTTTTTCATATCGTTGTCTCTCCTTCTGTCTGGCAAATGATCAGCCCTTTACAGCCCCTGCAGAAACTCCTGCAATAATGTATTTCTGCATAAAAATATAGAAAATCATAAGTGGTGCAACCCCTAACATCAGCATTGGAAATAATGCAGTCCAGTCTGTTGAGAACTGTCCGATATTTCTGGATACTTCCTGCAAAATAACATCCTGTTCACGACTCTGTAAAAACAGCAATGGTGTCATAAATTCATTCCAGACATTTAATGTTACAAGGATCACAACAGTTGCAATAACCGGCTTTAATAACGGAAGTACAATTACAAAAAACTTACGGATAACAGAACAGCCATCGATTTCGGCCGCTTCCTCTAACTCCTTTGGAACCGTGGACTCTACAAATTCTTTAAAGAGAAAAATTCCCTGCGGCACATTGATCGCCACGTCAACCAGAATGACAGCCCAGGCTGTATTCATCAGTCCAATAGTCTTTACAATTTTAAATAAGCTGACAATATTCATCTGGAAAGGAACAACAAGACCTGCCAGAAACAGTAGAAAGATTCTGCTTCCCCATTTTGATTTGGTTCTTGCAAGCGCATAGCCTGCCATTGATGTAACAAGAACAATGATTGCCACTGCTAAAACAGTAATTTTTACTGTATTAAATAAAGCTCTCGGATACTGCATATTGGTAAAGGCATCCACATAATTCTGGAATACCCATACTTTTGGAAGTCCCAGTGGATTCTGTGTTGCTTCCTGTGGAGTTTTAAACGTCGTTACGATCAGATAGTAGATCGGTACAAACCATAATGCTGCAAGGAGAATCATAAAAATCTCTGTAATGACCAGTCCACGACGTTCTCGTTTACTGACCCCTCTGTCTTCTACATTCTGTTTTCTCATGAGATAGCCTCCCCCCATTTTCCCATTATTTTTGTTGTCACACCGCTGATGACTAAAACAATAATAAAGAAGCACACACCAAAAGCTGATCCAACGGAATAGAATCCATCTGAAATACCCTTTTTCATCATAACAGTCATAACGGTTTCTGTTGCATTGCCTGGTCCTCCGGAGGTCATGGAATAAATCGCATCAAAGGCTTTCATACCGCCAATCAATCCGGTTACAACAATGATTTTCACTGATGGACACATCAATGGAAGCGTGATACGGAAAAAGCTCTGTCTTGCATTTGCACCATCAATCTGTGCGGCTTCATATAATTCCGGTGAAATACTCTGTAAATTAGCAAGGAAAATAACCATCGCCCAGCCTGTCCACTGCCAGATCTGCGTAAAAATAACAGAAAATAATGCCCTGTTTGTAGTGAAAAAGTTGATCGTATCAAGTCCAAACTGATGGAGCAGGTTATTGATCAGACCATAATCGGAAGAAGACATAATAAAATTCCACAGATAACCGATGATCAATGAACTGAATACAGCCGGAAAAAAATATACCGCGCGCAACAGATTTCTCGTTTTTAATTTCTTATTTAAAATAGCTGCGATCGGCAATCCTAAAATCACCTGGAAGCCGGTCAGAAGTACCGCATAGATCAGAGAGTTTTTGATCGCGATCCGCATCAAAGGTGTCTGAAATACTTTCAGGTAATTCTGTAAACCGACAAAATGCAAATTCACCGGATTCATATCTGTATAGTCCGTAAAACTATAAAAAATCGTGTACATAAATGGTAAAATACTAAAAATCAAATAGATTGCCAGTGCCGGGATCACAAACAATGCAAAATAATTTCCAAGTGACCCGCACTCTCTTTTTTTCTGTTTTCTCTTCATGAGATTAACCCATACCTTTCTGGAAATGGGCAGAAAAAGAGCCCCAAACCCAGACTCAATGCTGAGTTTGAGGCATCTTCACTGCACAATACTCTACTTTGACAATAATTCTGCAACAGCTGTATCAACATTCTGTAAGGTTGTTGCTAAATCCTGTGAACCTAACAGATAGCTCTGCATCTCTGTTCCATATGTCTCATGTGCACCTGCTGCAGCACCCCATTCGTTCCATGGACAATATACATTTCCTGCTGCCAATGCATCTGAAACACTTGTATATGCTTCCGGAAGATCAAATTCTACTCCATTTAAGTAAGAAGATCCACCCTGATTGTTCTGCCATAAAGCTGTCTGTCCATCTACAGTTGAGATTGCTGCAAGTACTTCTTTGACTGCATCCAGATTTTTGGAAGCTGCATTTGCTGCGAATCCACATCCAGGACCACCAATTAACCATCCAGCACTTTCTTTTGTTCCATAGAAAGGCATCATGTCAAGCTGCAAATCAGGATTTTTTTCCATGATCGCATCATAATCCCAAGGTCCTGAACAGAACATGGCAGCTCCGCCGGTTGCAAACTGCTCTAAAGCCTGATCATGATCAACACCTGTCATATCGGTTGTATACACACCATTGTCGATCAGCTTAGACCATGTTTCTACATATGGATTCCATGTTCCATCCATTGTTGTTTCACCATTTCGATAAGCTTCCCCGAATCCTTTTCCTTCATCTGTAGAAAGGTATTCAGCTGTTACAAATGCCATAGAACTCTTTAATAACGGCTCCCATGATTTCAATCCTGCTGCAAGTGGTGTCACTCCTGCATCCTGGAATTTTGAGCAGACATCTAAAAATTCATCAAATGTCTTTGGTAATTCAATGTTATTTTCCTCAAAAATCTCTTTATTATAGTAAATTCCTTCGAACCAGCTGATGCCTGGAAGTGCATAAGTGTTTCCATCATATCCGTATACACTTGTACCTGCGGAAGAATAATCTGCTGCAAGATCGTCTAACGCTTCCAGATATCCTAATTTTGCATGTTTCAATGCAGAACCCGGTGATTCACAGATGATATCCGGACCTTCGCCTGCAGAAAGCTGTGTATCAATGATCGTATCATAGTTCGAATTGTCAATGAACTGATACTCAATCTCTACGTTTGGAACTGCTTCTGCCAGATAATCTAACATTGCCTGCATGGTATCTTCACTGTTCCAGTAAGACATACGGATCGTCACCTTATCGGAAGAATCCTTTTCTGTTTCTGTTGCATCTGCCTTTGTAGAGGAAGAATCACCCGCAGAGCCTGATGTACTTCCACATCCTGCCACTACCCCAAGTGTCATTGCTGCACATAATACTGCGCTCAAAACTTTTCTTTTCATACCTTTTTCTCCTTTTTCCGAAAAAAAATACTGTTTTTGTTTTCCAGTTTTTCTCTTTCATTTGATATATTTATCTTACCCTCAAATGAATCCGGAAAAAATAATACTTTTTCGTGATACCTAATACTTTTTCATGTAATTGATTCCGGCAGCACATCCGGCATCTGTACCGTGAAGCAGCTATATTCACCGCCCGTCACTGCTGCGCCAATCGTTCCACTCTCACCATAATAAAGTTCTAAGCGTTCTTTGATATTGTGAATCCCATAACCTTTCCCCTGCTCATTTAAAAGTTTTTTCACCATTTCCAACTCGATCAGGGGGCCATTGTTGTAAATAGAAAAAATAAGCTTTCCAGGTTCTTTTTTAAATTCAACAATTATCTTTCCGCTTCCCGGCTCTTCCATATAATCAATGCCGTGTTTGATCGCATTTTCCACTAACGGCTGAAGCAGGAAATTCGGCATACAACATTCCAGTCCACTCTCATCAATCCGGTAATCAACCTCAAACGGTTCTTCATGCATTTTCTTCTGTATCTCAATATAGGCACCAATATTTTCCAGCTCACTTTTTACAGTTGTGATCTGCTGCCCGTTATTCAACGCTGTCCTGTAAAATTTTGCTAACAGCCCGGTGATCTCGCTAATATCATCGTCACCTTTCCGCAGTGCCTTCCACTTAATAGAGGACAGACAGTTATACAGGAAATGCGGATTCATCTGCGCCTGCAATGCCTTTAATTCAGACTCTTTTTTCTCAATCTCGATCTTATAGACCTCGTTGATCATCGCATCTAACTGTTCTGTCATTTTTCCAAGGCTGTTGGTCACAACACCGACCTCATCTGCATCCATCGTATGACATGGATTTTGCAGATCACCATTTGCGATTCGCTCTGCCTGCCCTTTTAATTGCAGAATCCTTTTCGAAATCACGCTTGAGAGTACACCAATCACGACCAGTATCAGTGCCACACAGATTAATACCATCACGATCGTTGAAAAGATGATCGAATAAATCTGTTCAGAGATCGTATTTCGGTCAATAAAATAATAGATTTTCCAGTCAACTTTTTCTAAGGATGCCTCTTTTAAAATAAATTCCTTATTCGTTACTGACGCAGTATCCCCATTTTCACCGATATAGGTCTCAATTTTGTCCTGCAGTGCTTCGTTTTCCATTTCTTTCGTATAGATAACCTGTCCTTCTCCATCCATGATCAGGATCCCGTTATCCAGATAATCCATCGTCTCAAATGGCTCCAGGATCCGGTTTAGGTAAAATTCTGCCCGGAGCACTCCGATCCGCCTGCTTGTCGTCCCGGTATCTAAAATGGTTCTCGTCGCATAGAGCTTCCCGTCCTCTTCCACCGTCCACTCCGTATTAAAATCCTTTTCATGTTTCCGGTACCAGTCTGTCTCCTCATAATCCTCTGCGGACTCTAAAAAGGCGCCAATGTCTGCTTTTGTATAAGATGTTACGATTTTAATCATTTTCAGATTTTCATCACTCGTAATAAAATACCAGAACACCGGCTCGACAGTTTTATTCAGGCTCTGTGCGATCACACTTCCATTATTGGCATTCTGCTCTAATGTCTCCCTGAATTCCAGGTTATATGCAAGATATTTTGTAAAGTCGGTTTCTCTCTTAAAAATGGCATCCGCTTCCTGACACATCCTGCTTACGTTATTGTCCATTGTCACTTCCGTCTGATTTAAAAGATTTTTATTTGCCGCAGAAAAAGAATACAAGCCAAGGATCAGTAGTGGAATGGATACTAAAATCATATAGCTTATTATAAGCTTCTTTTTCATGGATGCCTTGTGAATAAACCAGTTGCAGATTTTTTTCATCTGGCTGTCTCGCTTTCTTTTTTTATTTGATTGCCATGTGAGCAGATTTTTTGCCAACAATATGTATGTAAATCACTATTTCTGCTCCCTGTACTGCTTCGGTGTTACACCATAATAATTTTTAAACAGTTTATTAAAATATGGCTGGTTTGTGTAGCCACAGGCTTTTCCGATATCTACGATCTTCCAGTTGCTCTCCTCTAACAGTTCTTTCGCTTTTTTCATCCGGTAGTCTGTCAGATATTTCACAAGATTGCTTCCCGTTTCTTTTTTGAAAATAAAGCTGACATAAGAAGCCGTCAGGCAGACTTTCTCTGCGATCTCTTCCAGCCCGATATCGTACATATATTCATTTTTAATGACTTTTTTAATTTCCGATACCGTAAGACTCATATCCGGCAGATTCTGTTGCTGCGATGCTGTGATCTCACGGATCACTTTCGATACCACTTCCCCAACTTTCTGCAGATCGTTGCTGTTCATAATATCATCTGCTGTCTGCATGATCATACTCTCGTTATAAATTCCATATTTCTGATAAATTGCTTTGATAATGTCAAGGATCAGATATTTGGCATAAAAAGCACTGGATGATTTCTCATTTTCCAGGCGCTTCAAATAAACAAGCATCTGTTCTTCCACCGCTGGCATGTTTTCATCCTCAATACTTCGGAAAATACTGTCCTTCATCTGCATCGTCTCTTCCAGCGTTCCCGTATCTCTTGCTGCCTTCTGCGCAATGTAGATCACTCCTGAAAAATAGCTGAACGTATCCTTTCGAACCTCCTCCATCTCCCTTACATGATTCTTAAATTCCTTCATCCCATAAAAAACAGTGCCTACAATAATCGATGGCATTTCCGCCTTTGCTTCTAAAAGATCTGCGTAAACCAGCCGGATCGCATTTTCTACCTTTCGTTCTTCAATAGGATCGCTGCTGTAGATCATAAGACAGATCTGGTTCGGGTAAAAATCAATCTGCTCATATTTTAATTTGATATCTCTTTTTAAAATTTTTTCCAGTTCCGCTTCGCGAAGCTCAAAAAAATTATTTCTTGTTTCAATACTCACAAAACTTATATATTTATTTTCCAGATTGATCTGATATTCTTTTAACTTTTCAACCAGTTCTGTTTCAGAATCTTTTGAATTAAACAATCGGTTTAAAAGAAGCTTTTTATCTGCTACCAGTAAATTTTCCTTCTGTTCTTTCCATTGTTTTTTCTCATTGCAAAGAGAGAGCACATGCTCCATTACCTGTTTGAACTCGTCCACTTCGATCGGCTTTAGCAGATAATTCACCGCATTCACTTCACATGCTTTCTTCGCATAATCAAACTCACTATATGCACTGAATATAATAATAACGACATCTGGACGGTTTTCCCTTGCATACTTCGCCAACTCAAGCCCATCCATATAAGGCATTTTCACATCTGTCAGCAGAATGTCCACATCCTGGTGCTTTTGCATATATTCCATTGCCAGCTTTCCATTCGATGCTTCTGCGACTTCCATTTCAAAGTGGAATTTATCCATTAAAAACCGGATTCCTTCCCGCTCTGTTCTTTCATCATCTACTAATAATATTTTCATAAGTCACACTTTCCCCATGTTACCCTTCCACGGTATGCAGCTTCTTCTCAATTGGTACACTATTTCTATTTTATTATACAAAGCGGCGGATTTTTCCAACATAATACATTTTTTTGATTTCTTGCAATTATTCGTTACTGCTCACTCTTGATTCACTTTCTTATGCAGCAAAACAGCTAGTGTTTTACTGCTTAGTAAACAGTAACAATTATTTTTTCAGAACAAATATGCATACTTCCCCATCTGATAAAAAATGATTTTTTCAACTCTCTGTCTGATTTCTACCGGATATTCTCCGGCTTTCTCCAAATAATTTCTGACATCCTGTTTTGTAAACGTGAAGTGTACATTACAACCATATACCTTTTCTGATGCATCCAGCTGCTCTTCAAAATCAGTGCTGACTGTTTTAGCTTTTACTTCCTTCATAAGAGTATAAACGTCCTCTTCGAGCGGATAATCCATCGTTGTATCTGACAGTAATCCTGCTCCATTATCGAAAATAGGACAATATGCAAATTTTCCTGCTCCATTCATCAAAACAGCAATATTATGCGTATGTCTGTCCTCATTCAGAAAAAAAGCATCTACCGTAAGAAGTTTATTCATATAAATTCCAAAATCCCGCAATCCTGTCAATCGTTCTACATTCTCCACAAGAAAAATCAATCTGTTTTCCACATTTTCTATACGCCAAAGCATACTGTTTAAACTTACATTCTGAACTGTTTTAAATAATCGTTCCAAAGTAACAATCTGCCAGTCATCCTTCAAAAATGTCTTGCTTTTCGCTCCATTATATAAATTTCTTTTATACTGAATCTGTTCTGTATCATAAATAACATACTCATTTTTCTGCAAAGTACTTTTCTGCAACAAATACGAGATGATATACTCTGCCAAACCTTCATATCCTGTATAATCAGCTTTATACCAAATTCCGCCATTTTCCCATTTTAGCTGATTTCCCTTTGAGGACTGTCTTTCATTTGTTCTGATATTTTGCTCAAACAATTCTACCATATCAGTTTTCTTCTCCTTCTCACTTTTCTATAAAAATCCAAAAATCATCCTCTGCCATTCTCCCCTCTGTTTTTTGTATAATAAGATATGGATCATAAAAAGGGATATTCAGATCTTTTAAAACCAGTTTTAGTTTATCTCGTGTCTCTGGAAAACAACGTGATTTTAAAAACTCCTGATAAGCTGTATAATCAGGTGTCAAATTACTTCCAAATGCCTGAAACATTATATTTTCCGTATAATTTTTGATTTTTACAAGCTGCCTCACTTCATCAACATCAATTAACGTGCACTTTCTATTCTTATACATGTACCACATACGGATTGGAAAAACTTTCTCCGGTACTTCCAGTTTTTTAATGTATTCCGGATACTCCTCTAACATTCTTACAAGTAATGTGACAGGCCCTTTCACAATTCCTTCCTCCCGCTCCCATCGCTCTACCGTTGCCTTCGAACATCCCATCAATTTTGAGAATTCTTTCTGTGTAAGTTCCAACTTTTTACGTATATTTCTAATTTCCTCTCCTGTAATAAATTCATTCTCCACAAATTTTTTTTCGCCCATTCTGTCTCATCTCCACACACTTACTCTTTTTCTATAATTTATCACATTTATTTGCATACGTAAATTAAAAAGTCGTCAAAATAACGACTTTTATTGCTTAAAAGTCCTCATTTTGACGACTTTCATAAAAATATTTACTCACGAAGATTATTCACTCTTCCAACTGAAATATAGCCATCTACAAGTGCCCGGAAATCTGACTCTTCTGGCGCCTCTTCATTATAATTTCCATTTACGATCAACCGGATCCTGCCATTTTCCAGTTCTTCTTCCAGATATTCGTCAATAAAAAAACCGCAGTCTGCGATTTTTCTGTTATATAAAATTCCCTGCAGCTCTTCTAATCTGCATTGTGGGAAATTCACATTCCAGATCTGATTATGTGCTAACGGTTGCTCCATCAGCTCTCCCATCATCTGATCTAAATAAGTGTCTGTTACTTCATGGCATTCTGACGCTCCTTCCGAAAAAGCGATCGCCGGAATTCCGACACAGGCTGCCTCTAGCGCGGAACCTACTGTTGCAGAATATTGAATATCGGTTCCACAGTTATATCCATAATTAATACCGGAAAAAACAAAATCCGGTTTTTCCTTCACAATATTCAAAATACCAAATCTTACACAGTCCGCCGGTGTTCCGGTACTCGCATAAGCATGTACTCCTTCTATCGGGAACTCCACCGGAAAGAACTCGATCGGCTCATGCAGTGTGATCCGGTGTGACATGGCGCTGCGCTGTCCATCCGGTGCAACTACCCAGACCTCCCCGTATTTTTTTGCTGCCTGCGCAAGACGGAGCAGACCGTCTGATGTAATACCATCATCATTTGTGATCAATATTTTTCTCATACTATATTCCTTTCCGTGTCTGTAGATTCTGGTGTCAAAAAATCTGCATTTTCGTTTATGGAGTCAAATTGAACAAAAGAAATATTTCAAGTTTCATTGTGCAAACATTCCGATAAGCCTCTGAAAGCGTAAAGCGTGTTCAGCAGAGGCTTCCACGCTTCATGAGTCTTATCTCCATTGCACAAAGAGAAACTTGAAATATTTCTTTTGTTCAATTTACTAAAAAAGGTTATGGAGCAGATTTTTTGATACCCGAATCCTCTGTATATAGTATTATTATATGTTCTTAGCACAGCATACCGCAAGTATTTTACAGAGAATAACGATAACTAATACAGCGTTTATCGGATTACCTGAAAGCGGTCGAATGAACAATAAATAATTGCATCTTCTCCCCGATTCTGATAGAATAGTTGGCAAATGGATTTTTAACTATCGTATCAGAAAAGGAGGGATCGGATCTTATGAAAAAACAGAATAAAAAATCTGTCTTTTTATTTTTCATAATGCTGATGCTTCTGCTTGGAATATGTACTGAAAATGTTCAGACAGATTCCTCTTTGATGTACGGTATCATACACAATACGGACAATGTGCTTACTGCTTCTTCTGACAACGTTATTGCAGAGGCAGCTTTTTCTGAATCCAAAACAGGCACACTCTCTACCGGCAGTTTTTTCCGTCAGGAATCCTCACGGATCAATAACCGGCTTGTCCGCGTCCGTTCCATTTTCTTTTTACTGGCAGAGCTTCTTCTGTCAGCGATTCCCGTATTTTTTACCTGCTTTTTGCTTCGGCAAAGCCATCTGGTTTTATGCAGGGATGTCATCGTGGAATATCTCCACCGTAAGGATGGCAAGAAAAACTGTTATTTCTTATTGTAATGTTTCAGATTTTCATTGCTGTTGCATGATCTGTTACAGATTTTCTATCTGTCGGGCAGAGATAACAATCTCTTTCTGAAATATTACGTCGATTTTCATGTTAAGCCGCCAAATTTACAAGCGGTTTCTTTGTGTACCCAATTTATGAAAAAAGAAAGGTATGGCGTTTTTATGCTTGAACATATTTTATTTGCAGTATTATTGGCTGCTGCAGTTGCTGCCGGCATTTTTGTCTGGTGGTTTGAAAATCATGACTCAAACGAAGAGAAATAACATTTAAAAGAAGGGAATTATTATATTATGAACATTGGATTAATTATATTTGCTATTTTTGGATCTATCGTTGGTTTACTTTCCACACTTTATATTGTAGTCGCTTTATTTGCGATCCTCGGATATAAAATTTACCGGAAAGCTAAATTCCATACACCGCTTTACAACTAAAAATCACAATTGACCGAGTTCTTTGAGCGAGGGATACTTCTTGTCCGAAGGGCAAGAAGGTGTAACTGAGAATGATTAGAACAATCGGGTTTTATTTTATCAACAAATTTCGCAAAGACAATAGAATTCCGTTCTGTAAATCATTCTATTGTCAAAAAATGGGCTGCCACAACTGACAGCCCATTTTTTTATTTCTGATATTTCATTTCTTATTTATTGCCCATTTCTTCCTTT
>CAKRLC010000019.1 GCA_934358955.1 uncultured Roseburia sp.
CTGAAAGCGTGAATCGTGTTCAGCAAAGGCTTCCACGATTCATGAGTCTTATCTCCATTGCACAAGGAGAAACTTTCTATATTTCTTTTGTGCAATTTGCCAATAAAGGTTATGGAGCAGACCGTTTGACACCCGAATCGTAATAGGAAATTCCTTGGAATTTCCTATTTAACTTTGCGAGTGAGATATAAAAATATTTTATGGATAAGGAAGAAGTCATCTTTGACAATCCAACAGAAATCTGATATTATATATTAAAAGCATACTTTTTCTATCCGCAATAATCAATTATTGTAGTGTCATTTTAAGGAACACATTTCGTTCTCATTTCAGAAATTCATGCTTTTATTTCCCAATAACAAAGGCAGGGGTTTTTGAAAGCTCCTGTGACGACAATTTCATAGGAGGTTTTATGACAGAAGAAAAAGAAATTCTTCAATGGCATCCGGCATTTTATGCAGGGATCCAGATTGAGCTGTCAGAAGAAGCAGAGGAGCTTACTTTTGATAATGAGTATCATTTAGGAACAAAGCCGAAGCAGATTGATGTACTGGTTGTAAAAAAGAATGATACTTATGAGGTGAAGAAGAATATCGGACGGATTTTTCGTAAATATAATATTATTGAATATAAAAGTCCATCTGATTATTTAAGCATTGATGATTTTTATATTGGATATGCATATGCATGCTTATATAAGACAGATACCGGGATTATTAATGAGCGCAGGATAGAGGAAATTACGCTTACCTACGTCTGTTATCATTACCCGGCAAAGCTGGTGAAGCACCTGAAAGAGAAACGCAGACTGACAGTAACAAAAGAAGAAGCTGGAATTTACTATGTTTTTGGAGATACGATACCAATCCAGCTGATCATAACAAAATATTTATCAGAAAAGAAAAATCTTTGGATACGTGTTTTGTCGAATCAATTGAGTGAGAAGAACCTGGCGCAGAAGATGTTACAGGAATATGAGAATCATAAACAAAATGTGTTATATAGTTCTGTAATGGACATTGTTGTTAAAGCGAATAAAAGCGCATTTTTGAAGGAGGGAGAAGTAATGTGCGAAGAGTTAGAAAAAATCATTAATGAAAAACTGGAAGCAAAATTAAAAGTAAGACTAAAAGAACAAGAAGAACAGTGCAAAAAGGCAGGACGAGCAGAAGGACGAACCGAGGGAAAAAGCAAAACTGCAAAAAATCTCCTGAAAATGGGAATGCCGGTAGAACAAATTGCTGAAGCTGTGGAAGAAGATATTGCAGTTGTGAAAACGTGGCTTACCTAAAAGGAAGGAAGCGCAAGCTTCCTTCAGGCTAATGAAAACAATACAGATTTATTCTGGAAACATATAAGAAAAATAAGCATCTTTGAAATCATTATAGACATCTCGTGAAATAGGAAGTATTCTGCCAGATTTTGTAATGATTTCTTTTTTGGAAAATTTTTCTACATTGCTTAAGGAAATAATGTAGCTGCGATGGCATTTGAAGAATCCTTTTTCAAGGGTGAAGATTTCTTCACACTTGTGGAAGGGTTCTTTTATTTCAGAGAAAGTGCCATTCAAAAAGAAAACAGATACCGTTTTATTCTGGGCTTCCAGAAATTCCACATCACGCAGATAAATATTCTGGTAGCCGGCAGCAGTTCTGGCTGGAAAAACATTTCTTCGGATCGGATTTTTTCCAAGCCAGGTATCAAGTACATGAAATAGCTGCTCCCTGGACACTGGTTTGATCAGATACCAGAAGGCTCTTACCTCATAGGAATCAATCGCAAATTCGGGGGAAGAGGTAAGAAAGATAATTGGAACATTAGAGTCTGTAAGGCGCAGCTCTTTTGCAGCTTCCATTCCATTCAATAAAGGCATGACAATATCTAAAAAGATCAGGTCGAAATTTGCCCTGGCATGTGCCAGAATCAGGGAATCTCCATTTGTAAAGGAAGAAAGCTGGATGGGAAGACTATGCTCCGCTGCCCAGGCTGTTAGGTTTTCATTTAGGTGATTTATAAAATCAGGTTCATCATCACAAATTGCAATATTTAGCATGAGTCAGTGTCTCCTTAAAGAATGATACGAACAACAAATTGCTTGTCTTCCATGTAGAATTGATATTGACCATGAAGACTTTCTACATAGTATATAATACTTTGAACGCCAAGACCATGTCCAGGCTGGCTGGTAACAGGAATATTATCAGCAAAAACAGGGGAACGTTTGGTAGTGTTCTTTTCCAGTAAAAGCAGGTGATCGGATTTTTCTGAAATGGACAGCTCGATGCGGCGGTTTCCTTCCGGAAGCATCATTACGGCATGCATAGCATTTTCAAGTACATTTGATAAGATCGCACAGAAGGTCATTTCAGAACATGGAAGAGCTCTGGATACGGTGATTTGAAAATCAAAATCGATGTTGTTTCCTTCAAAACGGGTGCTGTAAATAGAAAGCACAGAGTTCAAAAGATCATTTCTGCAATAAGATTTTATAACCGTATCATCGTAGGTGGTGTTGATCTCATTGATGTAATTACAGGCTTTTTCAAGTTCCTGTTCCTGTATCAGAGTCTTTAAAACAGACAGATGATGGCGCATGTCATGACGCAGGATTGCAAGATCGTGTTCGCTTTTACGAACCTGGCCAATCTCAGAATCCAGGGAGTGAAGCTGCATGTTGATCAGTTCATTATACTGGGTTGCCCTGTTTTTTAATTCATATTCTTTAAAATAGACGAGAAGAAAAGCAAGGTAGGAAAGGCAGATGGCAAAGCCTAGAAATTCCGGGATTGCCTTGTTCCCAGTGTAGAGGAGAGATGTAAATTTTGTTGTAGCATAATCAAAAATATAATAAACTAAAGGAAGACTTCCGATGATCAAAAGCTCCCGGTCAGATTTTTCAAAAAGCATGGCAGTTGTCTGACATACATATTTGCATAGCAGGATAAAAACAATGGCTGTAACTATGATACGGGCAGTATAATAACTTAAAGGAGAATTTGCAATGGACAACACAAAAAGACCGATCCAGTTGCTGCACTGGCAGCAGAGATAAGCAGTCATAATCGAGATCAGTGAAGGAAGATAGCGAAAGTTATAATAAAGCGTAAGTACAAAAAATAATGGCAGATGGACCAATAATGGATAGAGCTGATCGGCAGGACCAGAACCAAAAAACACAGAAACAAGAACGTACAGCAGACCGGAAGCAATGGCATCAATAGATAAAACAAGCACATTATGACGGTTCTGCTTTACGCCCAGAAAAAAAGCAGATAAAAAAATACCAAACAGCATGGTTGTGATATGATGTGTATAGGTAAGAATCAGAGTGAGCATAAAGTAGTCTCCTTTGCAATCAATACATACTATAGCTTTATTATATAGGAGTCTGAAGAGAAGCGCAAATGTTGAATGGTGTAATTCGCACTGTATAAATGCAATTCACGCTGGAAAGAGATTTTATGTTGTAACTGTTATTTATGATAATAGAATTGACGGAGGCATATATAGTTATTGTGTCAGTTGGCAATCTGAATGAAATAATGGAACATATTTAAATATAGAAATAAAACGGAATAAAAGCGTATTAGGTCAGAAAAATGATAATATTAAACTATTTTTTGAAAGCATTTGTTGTAAATGATTCGTATACTTGTAGTAGAAACGGATCCGGTTACATGGAACAGACTTCTTAAGCAGATAAATGAAAAAATAGAATGACTTTCAATAAAAAAACGGAATGGAAGGATTAGAAGGAAAAACCATAGGCAGCCGGTAAAAGAAAAGGAGAATAATTGTGAATAACCGGCAATTTTATACAAAAACAGCAAAGCTTGCAATCCCGATTATGATGCAGAATATAATTACAATCGGAGTGAATATGGCAGACAACATTATGGTGGGCTCTCTCGGAGAAAACGCATTGTCTGCAGTGGCACTTGCAAACCAGTTTGTCAATATTTATCAGTTTAGCAGTATGGGCCTTGGACAGGGTGCATCAATTATGACAGCAAGATTCTGGGGAATGAAAAATGAAAAGGCGTTAAAGCAGACGATTGCTATTACCACAAGAATCTGTCTCATACTTGGAATTCTTTTTACCGCTATGACATGGTGTGTGCCGGAACAGATTATGAAAATATTTATTTCTGAGCCCGCTGTGATTACAGAAGGAGTCAGATACCTGAAAGTACTTTCGGTAAGCTGCCTGCTTATGGGGCTGTCTCTGACATATTCTAATATTTACCGGAGTGTCGGAAATGCAAAATGGCCGTTGCTCAGCTCCATCGGGGCTTTTTTTCTGAACATAGGATGTAATTACATTTTTATTTTCGGAAAATTCGGTGCACCGAAGTTAGGTGTGGCAGGTGCCGCTCTCGGGACGCTGATTGCCAGAATTTTCGAATTTGTATTTATTTGTCTATATCTTGTATTCTTTGATAAAAAAATAGGGTTTAGGATTGGCGATATTTTTATGAAATGTCGGAATCTCATGAAAGAATATTTACAGATCAGTATGCCGGTAGTAATTAGTGACACGCTTTATGGATTTGGAAATAGTGCTGTCTCCATGGTAATGGGAAGGATTGGAAGCCAGTTTGTCTCTGCAAATTCTATTACGCTTGTAACACAGCAGCTGAGTACTATACTAATTCAGGGCGCAGCACAGTCAAGCAGTGTTGTAGTGGGAAATACATTAGGAGAAGGCAAAGTTGAGCGCGCCAAGGAAGAGGCACAAATGTTTCTGAAAATGGGGATAATGTTCAGTGTATTGTCTGCTGTCATTATCATCCTTATTTCAGAACCGGTGATCAGCTGCTATAGTATTACCAAGGAGACTGCGGCAATCGCAAGAGAACTGATGTATTCCATTGGTATCATCATGCTTTTCCGCGGTGTGAACAGCATGATGACAAAAGGGGTACTGCGTGGAGGCGGAGACACAAAATTTCTTATGATAGCAGATGTTCTGTTTCTGTGGGTTGCAAGTGTACCGTTGGGATATCTTACGGGTGTAGTACTGCATTGGCCAGCTTTCTGGACATATTTTTTTCTGAAAATTGATGATATTATAAAATGCTTCTGGTGTATCTGGAGACTGAAGAGCGGTAAATGGATCAAAAAGATTTCAGGAGCTTAAATCAGAATCACTGCTGGCATCCAATATGTTTTTACGGTAATCGGTTGGGGTAATACCTTCAAATTTCTTGAATACCTGGGTAAAATGTGAAAAATTGCTATATCCAAGATCCAGGGCAATCATACTGATAGGAATATTTGGATTGCCAAGCAAATCTTTAGCAACATCAACTTTTACTTGTAAAATATAATTTTTGATATTTTGTCCAACTTCTTTTTTAAATAATTTTGTAAAGTATTCAGGACTTAAATGTACATAGTCAGCAACGTCTTTTACTGAGAGATTCAAAGAAACATTGCCTGCGATATAGTCTTTTGCAAGGGTAACAGCATCTTTTGTACATTCATCTTCTGAAGATGAATGTACTGCTGGAATGATAAACGACATTGCTTTGCGGAGTGCAGAAGTATTTTTGAAAGCATCCATGTATTCATTATAAGAATAGTCTTTTGTAAACAGGGATGTAACATCTATATCATGCTGATAAGCATAAATAAAAAATATCTGTGTCAGTTGTTGGTGCAGGTCACAGAGCGTTTTCAGGTTTGTGACGTTAATGGATGAGATAAAGTCAAGATAAGACAGAATACTCTCCAAAAGATTGTCAAACTGACCGGAGTTTAGAAGTCGGTTCCAGTGAGTAATGTTGTCAGATACATCCAGTGATGTTTCAAATTTTTTTTCCTGCTCTGTAAAATAAAGAGCAGGTTTTTTGTTTACGTTATTTTCAACAAAAGTGTCAACCCGATAAACTTCTGGGCGAATTTCAGGAAGCGTAATAAAATTTCCGATATATACAGACAGATCCGGACAAATTCGTTCCGTTATCTGTTCATAAAATACCTCATAGACAGAGGGCTTTAGGTTATACAATTCATTCCCATTTGTAAAAAGGATAATCACAAATCTCTTGTAAGTATTCAAGGTGATCAGATTATAAATAGGTCTGTCAATGCCACATGATTTCAGACTTGCTGAAATCTGTTGCCGCATTACAAGGTCAACCAGAGAGAAGTTGGAAGAACCTGACAGGGGATAGATGTCAAGAACAATTAACCGGATACAGGATTGAGACGTCAGAGGATAGTGAATCTCATTTAATAAGGTAAGAGCCTGTTGCCGGTTTGCAGGATTTTGTGAAAAAAGATTTAAAATGGTTCTGTCTGTCAATTCTTGTTTATGATTTGTGTAAAATAGACCATCTTTATAATATTGCTTTTTTTCTGCATCTGTATGTACCTTGACAATTGCGCGCATAAGCGCTTCTTCAATTTCCTGATATGGTGCAGGCTGGACTACATAATCAAAGCAGCCAAGTTTGATCCCTTCCTGTGCATAGGAAAAATCCGCATGAGAGGTCAGTAAAATGCAGACAATATCGGGGTGATTTTCATTGACCCAGTGAAGCAGCTGCAAACCATTTTCGCCAGGCATTTCGATATCAGACATGAGAATGTCGATGTGATTTCCATTGATTAACATTCGGGCTTCTTGCACGCTCGTTGCAGAAAGTACAGCATCAATGTGAAGTTTCTGATAGTCAATTCCATTTAAAAGACCGTTGATTACATTCAACTGGTCGTCTACGAGTAATAGCGTCATATAATTTCCTCCAGTGGCAGGTAAATTAAGGTGCAGGCACCACCTGTCGGTTCGTTATAAAAAGAAATGTAGTAGTCGGAAGCATAAATCAGCTCAATTCTTTTTTTCAGATTGGTGATTCCAACATGATAGTCTTCGTACAGATCACTGTTTTCACAATTAAGTTTATCTAACATATCTTTTTCATAGCCAGTACCATTATCAGAAAGCTTAAATAATACATAAGGCCGGTTATTATAAACGGTCTTTTCTATGTGTATGGAAAAGCAGAGCAGTTTTAAGGAATGAGCATTATATTTTATTGAATTTTCCAGAAATGTCTGGATCAGAAGAGGCGGAACCGGAAAAGCAGAGAGAGAATCGTCTACCTGCTGAATTAGCAGAATCGGCTTGGAGCGATCCATAAGTATAATATTATAATAATCATTTACCTCGTCTAATTCATATTTCAATGGAACCACTTTCAAATTATCGTGAAAAATATAGCGTAAATGGTTGGAAAAAGCCAGTATCATACGCTGCATTTTTTCATATTCATGGAGTTCTAACATATTGTAAAGACTCTTCAGACAGTTAATGAAAAAATGGGAGCGTGTCTGAAGCTGAAAGTATTGCAGCATGGCATGATTTTTTTCATATTTTTCCTGCTGGTTTTGTTTTTCAAGTTCTACTTTCTGAGAAATCAGGTGTACAAGCGCAGTATTGATTTTCTGAAATTCAACAATATTGCTTTCACTGTTTTCAATGAAGCCGGTAATATCATTCTGACCGATTGATTCGGCAGCAGAGGTAATCTGTGTTACAGGATAATTAACGATATCCCGGAAAGACAGATACATAAAAATAAACAATATTGCAAATATAACAAACATACCGACAAGACAGAGAATGACAATCCGGAAGTATGATCCACCAAGATACTGGACTGACATACAACATGCAATGGAAACATTTGAGTATTCCAATGGAATGGTATTGATCACCTGCGAGCGTAATGGAAACAAAGCGTGTGGGGGTGTCAGATCTTCGTAACTGATACCGAGCTGCTGCATTTCCTCTTGATTTGACAAAATCTGTTTATCATCAAAAAAGCTGATATGAAGTGAACTGTCCGTGGAAGCGTACTCTTCCAGGGCAAAAAAATTCAGATCAATGAGTGAACATAAATACAGACCATTATATTGGCAGGTAAACATAATAACAGAAAAATATTCGTTGGAATAGGTCTGCCAGCGTTGCAAAGCAGAAGGAGGAGCATTCAGGTAATAGGATTTTAACTCCTCTTTTAAATCATAGCAGTGCTTGGCATAATTGCTGGGAAAAAAGGAACCATATGTATACATGGAAGTTGCAGCAGTATCACTGAATACGAGAAGTCCGCTATAAGGAGAAAGTTCGCTTTGCAGCATTTTCCTAAGCGTTCCTTCATAAAGCAGCTTTTGTGTGTTGGTGTAATGATTGGTACTTAAAAGCTGAAATGCAGTGTCACTATAACACTGATTTTGGGTAAAATCTTCTAATTTCTTCATTTCTGTCTGGAGTGTTGTTGCATAGACGTTCAGAGAAGAAAGATTGTTGTCCTCCATTTGATGAATTCCAGTCCAGTAAGAAAAAATACCAAAAAAGATGAGGCTGACAAGTGATGTAATAATCATAATGGATAAATTACGGGTTAATACGGCCTGTATCGAATAATATTTTTTTTCTTGTTTCATAAGATCACCTTGTTAAACGATTGATATTTTAAATGTATTACATTAGTAATAAGTACTATTTTATCGAGAAAATATATAAATTATATTATATGTTTTTACAATAAAAGTCAACGTAACTGTCTAAAAAACAAAATGTAAACGTTTGACATTTTGCGAATAGAATGATATAGTGGAAACAGAAAAAAGGAGGAGAAGGTATGGCAATGATAGAAATGAATGCACTGTCTACAGTTTTATGTGGGTCATTCAGTGCGAGAGTATTTTTACCGGAGATGAATAAACTTAGACTTGGAGAAGATGATTATGATAAAAAATATCCGGTATTGTGGTTGTATCACAGTGACGGGGGAAGCTCACTGGATTGGCTCACAACTCCAGCAGAGGCATGTGCAGCAGAAAATGGAATTTTTATTATAGCAGCAGATGTTCAGCATTGTTTGTGCACGAATATGGAGTACGGACCAAAGTATGAAGAGTTTATGGCAAAAGAACTTCCAGGCATATGCAGAAATAACCTTCCGATATCCGGAAGCGTGGAAGAAAACTGGATTGGAGGTGTTGGAACAGGAGCATATGGGGCAGCAAAGGCTGCACTGAAACATCCTGATATATTTTCAGCCTGTATTGCAATGGATGGAATCTATGATATGGATCAGATATGCAAGAAGGCAAAGCTGGGAGAGACAGTTGTATGCCATAATGAAGCGTCATTAAGAGCAGTATTTGGGGATATTGACCATATAAAAGGCAGCAGTAACGATCTTTACGCGTTGGCAGAAAAGAATCATGAAGGAAGATATTACATTACAGGTGCAAAGGGATCAGCATATAGAAAAGAAGCAGCTGACCTTGCAGGAATATTAGGAAACCGAGCTGTGTATGTGGAAACTGAAGAGGACAAGGCAGATTTTTCCTGCTATACAACGATGAAAAAAGCAGTCACATGGTTATGCAGCCATTAGGGAGGGATTTTTCATGGCAAATTTTAGATTATATTATTTTTCGGAAGCACTCCGGATGAAAGTAGGAGTGAATGTGATTATTCCAGAAAATACTTGGGGACATTCACTGGCGGACAGACCGAAAGAATACAAATATCCGGTTTTGTGGCTTCAGTCAGGAGGTGGATTTGATTACACAGACTGGCAGCGATATACGGCACTTGAGTTGTATGCGGCAGAAGCGGGTGTGGCGGTCGTGTGCAGCGGAACATATTGTTCGGGATACATGGATACGAAGCATGGTGATTTTAAATATTTTACGCAGCTTTCCATTGAAACACCGAATGTTGTAAGGCATCTTTTCCCATTGTCTGATGATCCGGCAAAGAATTATATTGCAGGATTTTCCATGGGAGGTTATGGAACTTTGAAATGGATGCTGCGTGATCCGGAAAAATTTGCAGCATTTGGATTGTTCTCTGGAATTAAAAATGTACCAGATATTTTGCCGGAAAAAGAAGATAACACAGACAGCTTTTATATGCTGGCATCCGCATTTGGTGATAAGGCAAATGTAAAAGATACACAAGATGATGTTGTATACATGATAAAAAAGCAGAAAGCAGCAGGAAAAAAATTTCCGCGAGGCTATATGGCAACAGGAGTAGAAGATACACATTATAAGGATAATGTCGAGTTTATGGATATCTATGAGAAACTCGGAGTGGAATTTGAGCGTACGATCGATCATGGGGCACATAACTGGGAATATTGTAACCGCCATGTAAAGAAGTTTTTGGATTGGATCAATATTCAGGATACATTCCAGCGGGATGCAGAATAGAGGGAGAAAAAAGATGGGAGAAATGTATTTAAGACCGGGAACGCCGGATGACGATAATAGAGACTATCTGCCGGAAAAAATCAAAGGTTCGGATATTGTAGTGAATGAGAATGGCAATAATTCTCAGCCATACCCGAAAAGACTCAAAGAGTTTCACGGAGTGATAGCTGATGAAGTAGAAGACGAGTGGTACGAATATGTACCAGAGAGCTATGACCCTGCAAAAAAGACGCCGTTAGTTCTTTCTATGCATGGTGGTCTGATGACCGGCTGGGGACAGGCAATTTATACTTCCTGGACAATGGCGGCAGACAGAGATGGATTTATTGTTGTATTTCCGAATGCAAGCGAAAACAGGGTATGGCAGGTACAGTGGGGGAAATGGGAATCAGATCCGAATGCACCAGGTCCAGATACCAATACACAGACACCGGATGGAATCAGGCAGTCACCGGATAATGTAGATGAAAATCATGATGTACATCTTGCACTTGGGCTGATTAGCTGTATGAAAGAAAAATATAATATTGATGAGGAGCGGATTTTTATGCAGGGAATGTCTATGGGAAATATGATGACATCTCTGTTTGCAAGAAATTTTGGAAATATTCTTGCAGGAGCAGCAGGCTCCGGATGCGCATCTTTTTTGTCACTGCTGTTTGATGAAAATGAAAAAATTAAAAATAGGGCAGGTCATCTTGCAGTATGGCAGTCACGTCCGGAATTGAATGATATTCCGCCGGAAAAAGAAGAGGCTTTAAGAGTGAATAAATACAACAGGCTCTACTGGATGCGCCTGAATGAATGTGATCCTATTCCACAGATCTGCATTCAGGGAGAGAATAATCTGGCATTTTACAAAGGGGAAAAAGCAGACCTTGTATATCTTGATATCAAAAACAGGGATCACGGACAGACCTTTGATGATGCAGCACTGATCTGGGATTATTTTTTCTCTGGACTCCGCAGAAAAAGCGATGGGATCATCGAGAATACCGAATCGGTAAGAGAACGGAAAGGGGATACTTTTGCAATTGCTCTTTCCGAGCAAAGCTCTATGGCATGGCTTAATAACCGGATTGTAAAGATGTCCGGAAAGGCAGTCAGATGGGAAAAACTGAAGTATCATGGCTTAAATGGGGGAGAAAAAGTGCGAGGAACATATACATGTGTCCCTCTGACGTTTCTGGCAGAAGCTTTTGATGGAACATGTGAATATGGAGAGGATGGACTGACAGCAGTTCTTACCTTAAAAGACGGGCGGAAAATGCAGTTTGCGAGAGGCAGTATCGGCTGTATTACAGACCAGAAGCTGACAGCGATGTACTGTGAAGCACTATCCCGTGACGGAGAACTTTATATTTCAGTTGAGTGGTTTGCAAAGTATGCATATAATCTGCATGTGTCATCCTGCGATGGTGTGGTCTATATTACAGACCATTTCAGTGAACTGTCACTTAATATGGCAGACCTTATCCGCGATCTTTTAAATGGGGAAGCAGTCCCGGATAATTATGAAGAAATGCTAGAGGACAAGAAAGAAACCACAGAATAAATCATTACCGGAACGAAGTGTGAGTGAACAGTAAACGGAAAAGGAGAAAAAGAAGTGGAGAGAGTAATGAGAGTAAGACCGGGAACACCGGATGATGACAATAGGGAGTATCTGCCGGAAAAAATCAAAGGTTCGGATATTGTAGTGAATGAAAGTGGTAACAATTCACAGCCATATCCGGAAAGGTTAAGAGAATATAAAGAGAGCTTGGCAGATGGAGTGGAAGATATCTGGTATGAGTATGTTCCGGAGAGCTATGATCCTGCAAAGAAAACACCGCTGGTTGTATCCATGCATGGTGGTCTGATGACCGGCTGGGGACAGGCAATCTATACATCATGGACAATGGTAGCGGACAGAGACAATGTAATCATTGTATTTCCGAATGCACATAACAGGAGACTGTGGACAGTAGAGGCAACCGAAGAAGAAAAAGACGCAAACAGAAAAGGTCCCGAAGAGCTGCGTATGAATTATGCAGATCCAACCAGGGAGGATAATCACGATATTGCGTTTGTGCTGGCGCTGATCAACAAAATCAAATCTAAATATAATATTGATGAAGAACGGATTTTTATGCAGGGAATGTCAAATGGAAGTATGTTCACGACACAGTTTGAAAAATATTATGGAAACATGCTTGCAGGCGGTTCTGGTGCAGGAGGTTCTATTGTAAATCTGGATCTTTTTTATGACAAAGACTGGAATGTGATCAATAAAGCAGGTGCACTTCCAGTATGGGAGACAAAACCGGAAAAGAATGGGCTTCCACCATGGTGTAAATATAGTGAAGCACTTACATACAAATACAGCAGACTTTATTGGATGAAGGTAAACGGATGTGTTACAGATCCGGAGATCAGTATTATTGGAGAAGACAATATGGCGTTCTACAAAGGCGAAAAAGCAGACATGGTCTATACCGACATCAAAAATAGAGACCATGGAAACGCATTTGACGAAGCCGTTTTAGTTTGGGATTATCTGTTTTCCGGTTATCACAGAAAAGCGGACGGAACACTTGTGGATACAGGATCCCGCATTCCAAGAAAAGGAGATGCGTTTAATATTGCAGTTGCGGACGGCTGTAGCAAGGCTCTGCTTTGCAATAAGAAAATCCGGATGAAAGCAAAAGCAGTGAAATGGCAGAAATTAAAATATCATGGATTAAATGGCGGCACAAAAGTAAGAGGTGAGTATCTCTGTGTTCCACTTTCTTTTCTTGCAGAGGCTTTCGGGGCAGCTTTTGAGAGCAGTGACCATGGACGTGATGTAACACTGACATGGGAGGATGGAAAAACAGCCCAGTTTGCGGAAGGAAGTATCGGATGTGTATTAAATAATGACATGAGAGCCATGTATTGCGAAGCACTGTACAGGGAAGGCGAGCTGTGTGTATCTATTGAATGGTTTGCAAGATTTATCATGAATCTGACAGTAACAGTTTGTAACGGCGTTGTTTACGTGACAGATCATTTTGCAGAACTTGGCCAGTTTATGGCAGATTTGATCCGAGATTTATTAAATGATGATCCGGGAATCGTTCCATTGGACAGGTAGCAGGAGAGGAGAAAAATTATATGAAGAAACAGGTAAAGATCCTTCCGGGAACACCGGATGATGCGAACCGGGAATATCTTCCGGAAAAAATAAAAACAACAGACATTGTTGTAAATGAAAATGGAAACAATTCGATCGTTTATCCAAAACGTCTGCAGGAGTTCCATGAAGTGGTGGCAGATGGAGTGGAAGATGAATGGTATGAGTATGTACCCGAAAGCTATGATCCGTCAAAGCCAGTTCCGCTTGTGATCGGACTTCACGGAGGATTGATGACCGGTTGGGGACATGCAATTTACACTTCATGGACCTTAGTGGCTGACAGGGAGGGGTTCATCTGTCTTTTCCCGAATGCACATGAAAAAAGAATGTGGATGGTGGAAGGGGTGTTTGATACTTTCAAGCAGGAAGACGCACCGGATCTTCCAATCGTGCTTCCGCCTAAGAATATGGATGATAACCATGACATTAAAATGATCCAGGCACTGATCACAAGGATGGAAGAGAAGTATAATATTGACAAAGGACGTATTTTCATGCAGGGAATGTCTATGGGAAATATTATGACAGGCCAGTTTGCAAGAAATTATGGGCAGATTCTTGCAGGGGCTGCCGGATCAGGAGGACCATGTGAACCATTTATTCTTTATGGCGAGGATGGCAAGATAAAGAATAAAGCAGGACATATGGCAATTTGGCAGTCGAGACCGGAAAAAAATGGTCTTCCTCCAGGAAAAACGTATGATGAGTTTTATGTAAATAAATGGAACCGTTTTTACTGGATGCGTATCAATGAATGTGATCCAGTTCCACAGATACGGATCGTTGGTGAGGATAATTTTGCATTCTATAAAGGGAAAAAGGCTGATTTGGTATATCTGGACATTAAGAACAGAGACCATGGGCAGACACTGGATGAGGCATTTTTATATTGGGATTACTTGTTTTCTGGAATCAGGAAGGAAGAAGACGGCAGCATTACACAGACAGAGACAATCCTTCCAAGAACCGGTGACGAATTCGCATTTGCAGTGGCGGATGGATTTGACAAAGCGTGGTTTGAAAACAAAGTAGTGACCATGAAAACAAAAGCAGTTCTGTGGAATAAATTAAAATATCACGGCCTTCAGGGCGCTGAAAAAGTCAGGGGAAGTTATCTGTGTGTGCCACTTTCTTTCCTCGCGGAAGCAGTTGGAGCAGAATACAGATCAGAAGAAGATGGCGCAGTTGTGACGCTGCGATTAAAAGACGGCAGAAGACTTCAGTTTGCAAGAGGAAGTATCGGATGTGTGATCGACAACACAGTACGAAGTATGTATTGTGAAGCATTATGGCGTGAAGCAGAGCTTCTTGTTTCGGTAGAATGGTTTGCAAAATATATCTGCAATTTTCAGATATCATCTTGCGACGGAATGGTATATGTGACCGATCATTTCACAGATCTGTCAGCAAATATGGTGGATCTGATAAAAGATTTGCTTCAGGATAAAGCTGTTCCTGAAAATTTTGAAGAACTCATGTAGTTACTGTTTGCCCGGTGGTAAGACATTTGTTATTCTGCTGTGCATGAAAGTGATTCGAGAGGAAAAGGTAACCATATGTAAAACGGATAGAAAGGAAGCAGACATGGGGAAACAAGACAGAATTATCGCAAAAACATATATCGGGGATTATGGACAAATGGTGGATTCTTTTGTACTGCTGTTTGAAAATATAAAAAGCGGGGAAAATGTTCCGTTTCGAAAAGAAGATTTTTCACTTGAAAGAAATTATAATGATCTTACCGGTAAACGAAAAGCAAAAGGTGTGACAGAGATTAAAATACGCCAGACAGAAGAAGGACTAGAGGCAGAGCTGATGCTGGATCCGTTTGTTTATCGCTATGATTTTAAGGTGACAGGAACGGTTGCTGGAACAGAAATATCTTTTACGAAAGACGACATTGATGAAGTCCGGATCAAAGATGTCGATCACTTTAAGCCATATGCGGAAAATGGAGTACACTATCGGATGTATGAGCCGGAATGCATGGGGAAGAGACCATTAGTCCTGTTTCTGCATGGCGGTGGAGAATGCGGAGAAGATAATGAACTTCAACTGACAGGGACTATCGGTGCATTACGGCTTGCTGAACGCTGGTCAGATATGTATATTATGGCACCTCAGGCACCATCCGGAAACCTTGGAATGCAGGAAATGTTTGAGGTGATGAAAAAAAGAGGCAATCCATTTAGTGCAGATATGGGGATAACACCTTTTTCCCTGAAAGGGGAACGCGGATGGAATCGGGATTACGTTGCAAAAGTAACAGACATTATCCGGAAATTGATTGCAGATGGAAAGGTAGATGAAAATCGGATCTACCTGATCGGTATGAGCATGGGAGGCGGTGGTGTGTTACAGACACTTTCTGTTGCGCCGGATCTTTTTGCAGCAGCAGTACCAATTTGTCCGAGCATGAATGGAGAGAGTTATGCCAATCTTCTTCACTTACCAAAAGTGCCTGTATGGATCACTTCTGCTTATATGGATCATCAGCACAGCAGACATGCATATATACTGAATGCGTGTAATAAATTGTGGCTGGAAGGCAGGAAGGATGTAAAATTTACATTATATACACAGGAAGAACTTGCAAAATATGGAATCGGAACAACCGAAGGTCTTACATCACAGGAAATAGATGCAGAAAATCATAATAGCTGGATTCTTGCACTGCATAATGAGAATGGCATTTTAGACTGGATGATTTCCAAACAGAAAAACGATAAGGAGAGAATGTAATATGAGATTTGAAAAACTGACAGAATATCTGGATTCCCTGGAGGAAAAATATGGAATTCCTGCCAGTGATTGCAAAGTAACTAAAAATCATGAGATAATCTACCGAAAATTAACAGGATATGCAGACTATGAAAAAAAGATTTCACTTACGGAAAATCATATGTTCCGCTTGTTTTCTGCTACCAAATTGTTTACTATGACGGCGGTGCTGCAACTTGTAGAGCAGGGAAAATTAGGATTGTATGACAATCTTACAGAGTACCTGCCAGAATTTGGACAGCTGTTTGTGGCAGATAAATTTGAATTCGGATTTCCCATTCACTGGCCGCAGACAGGAGAACCATGCCATCTTGCACACAGCCAGATACGGATTATTGATCTGATGACAATGACCGCAGGACTGTCTTATGACACTGGGGCAAAAGAATTAATGGAGATTAAAGAAAAAAGTAATAATCAGGCAGGAACAAGGGAAGTTGTTGCAGAAATGGCAAAAATGCCATTGATCTACGAACCGCAGACCAGATGGTCTTACAGTCTGGGACATGATGTGCTTGCGGCCGTTGTGGAAGTTGTTTCCGGAATGAAATTTTCAGAGTATCTGAAAAAAAATATTTTTGAACCGCTTGGAATAACAGACTTGTATTTTCACTGGGATAAAGATGAAAAACTGGCAAAAAGAATTTGTGCTATTTACATGGGAAAATTCGGCACAGATGAGATTAAGCCGGATGATGGAACATTAAGTGATGGATTTAAAATTACAGAGAATTATGAGAGCGGTGGAGCAGGTCTTGCAGGTACGGTAGATGCATACAGTATTTTTGCAGATGCTCTGAGTCATGGCGGTGTCGGAACAAATGGAAATAGAATTCTTGGAGAAGAGATGATCCGGTTGTTTATGACGGGATATACCACAGGAATCATGCAGGACGATTTTGAGATGACCGGAAAAAAAGGGTACCGGTATGGGTTAGGTGTAAGAGTATTGAAGGATGCATCTGCTTCCAGATCTCCGATTGGTGAGTTTGGATGGGATGGGGCAGCAGGAGCCTATGTTCTGATTGATCCAGTCCACCAGATCAGTATTTTTTATGCGCAGCATATCGTAGGATTCCCAAAGGTTTATTCCGAAATACATCCAGTTATCCGTGATCTTGTTTACGAAGGACTGCAAGCCTGACAATCATGGAGCAAGCGTATGATATTCGACGACAATTTGCAGAGTCATTTTAAATGCTGTTTTGCTGCGTAATAAAGTGAATCAAGAGTGAGCAGACTCCTTTTGCAAAGCAAAAACTTAAAATGAATCTGCGAATCGTTACTGGAACGAGGTACGAGTGAACAGTAACTAAAAAACGGTATACTCTCAACAAATAAGAAAAAGAACTGGACAGATCTTTGTCCGGTTCTTTATAATGAGAAAAAAGAATGTATAGTGGGCAGGTATTCTTTCCTGTCAGAGGAATCTGAAAAATGAAAAAGGAATAGGTAAAAATATGGCAACGATCATTGACGTAGCAGAGCGCGCCGGAGTATCTGTGGCAACGGTATCAAGGATGATGAATAATCCGGATGTTGTCAGTGAAAAAACAAAAAAGAAAATCCATAAAGCAATGGAAGAACTGCATTACCAACCCAATGCCATGGCACGGGCACTCCAGCAGAAAAAAAGTAATATCATCGGTCTGGTATTGCCTTATATCAATTATGTATTTTTCAGTGAATTAACGGATGCAGTAGAAGAATGCTGTCATGAACATGGATATAAATTAATGCTTTGCAAGTCAGGAGAACATCAGGAAAGAGAACAGGAGATGTTTTCTATTTTGCAGGCAAATAAGGTCGATGGAATTCTAGTCTGCAGTCGTTTCGGAGAGGCAGATTTTTTTAAAAACTGTGAATTCCCGGTAGTCAGTATGGAGAGAGAGATTGAAGGTATCACATCCATTATGGCAGATGATTATGCCGGAGGCTGCTTGGCTGCAAGAGAACTGCTGGCAACAGGAAGTATCCATCCGTTGATCATCGGCTCAGAAGTTCCGGAATATCTGCCGGGAACAGACAGAATCTGTGGTTTTTTACAAGAATGTGAAAAGGCAGGTGTGCAAGCGGAACTATGCCTGATCAGCAACACGCTTATGGGGAAAAAAGTATTGGAGCATACCTTTTTTGAATATGTGAAAAAACATCCGGAGGTGGATGGCATTTTCTGCACGGGAGATATGCTTGCTGCGCAGCTTTTTACTGGCCTTGATTTACGAAAGGCAGAGATGTATCAGAAAATACCGGTGATCGGATATGACGGATTTGAAATATCTGGCTGGATGGGATTAAGTACTATCGCACAGCCAATCGCAGAAATGGGCGAATGTGCAGTGGAAATGTTAATTAAGAAAATTGAAGGAAAACTGGCACCGGAAAAATTAACACTGCCAGTAAGACTGATACGCAGGGAAAGCACAGAACGCTTTCTGCGGTAGACGAAAAGAAGAAAATAAATGAGTTTTTAACAGAAGTGAGGCAGCTACATAAAATAAATGTGGCCGCCTCATTTTTAGATTTTAAAACAGACTATAGCTGGATCGGATCAGCCTTTTACGGAACCTACTGTAATACCTGCAACAAATGATTTCTGGAAGAAAGGATATGCGATCAGAACCGGGATGATTGCAATCACTGCAAGCGCCATACGGATACTGATGCTTGGAAGATCTGTGGCGGAAATACCGGAACCTGTACTGTGTGTCTGCAGGAAGGCAACATTGGAGATAACAGAGTTTAGATAGTTCTGGATACCGTAAAGATCACGTCTTGTCTGGATAAAATAGATTCCGTTTGTCCAGTTGTTCCAATAAGCGATGGCAGACATCAGACCAATTGTACCAATAATAGGTTTGGACATAGGAATAACAACTTGTATAAGATTCTGGAATTCATTAGCACCGTCGATCATGGATGCTTCAATTACTTCCATTGGAACATTTGTCATAATATATGTACGCATCATAATGACATAGAAGGCATTCATTAAAAGGTAAGGGACGATCATAGCTGCCAGTGTATCTGTAATATGAAAAACATTGGAATAAATTAAATAAGTAGGTACAAATCCGCCGTTGAAGAGCATAGTAAAGAACAGAAAGAAAGAAATTCCTTTTCGTCCCGGAAGATCTTTTCTGGAAAGCGGATATGCAAACAGTAAAGTCATAGTAAGGTTTGCAATGGTTCCGATGCCTGTAATAAGAAAACTCATTCCATAAGCACGGAGAATATTCTCTTTAATTTTCCAGATATACTGATAGGCAGCAAGCGTAAAGCCTCTTGGAATAAAAGAATATCCATATTTTGTAAGGTCGGCTTCTGAGCTGAAAGAACTTGCGACCAGAAGAACAAAGGGAAGGATGCAGCAGAGCGTCAATAATATCATGATGACATTCATTGCGATACGAAAAGCTTTATTTTGATAAATCATAAGGATACCTCCGGATATTAAAATAGTGCACTGTCTTTATCGATTTTTGTGACGACAGTATTAGCAATAAAGATACAGATAAAACCAAGAACCGACTGAAGGAAGCCGGCGGCGGTAGATCGCCCGATATCGTTTAACTCAAGCAGTCCACGGTATACATACGTATCAATGGTCTGTGTTGTCGAATAGAGCAGACCGCTGTTCATAGGTACCTGATAGAATAAACCGAAATCAGAATAGCAGATACGTCCGACAGCCATTAACACAAGGGTGATGATCGTTGTTTTCAGTGCAGGGAGCGTGATAAAACGGATCTGGTCCCAAATACCGGCTCCGTCTACGACAGCAGCTTCATAATAGGATTTATCAATGCCGATCAGCGTTGAATAATACAGAATAGAACTATATCCGAAAGACATCCATAAATATACAATCGTGATAATAACTGGCCAGTACTTTGCCTGATTGTACCAGCTGATCTTGTCAAGCCCTAATGCAGGAAGTACAGTCATGTTCATAAATCCGTTATTTCCGCTTAAAAAAGCATAGACAATGTAGCTGATAATAACAGTAGACAATAAATAAGGAATTAAAATCACAACCTGGCTGAAACGCTGGAAGAACTTTTTACGGATACTGTCTAGGGCAACAGCTGTGACGATTCCCATCAGGTTTCCAAAGAAAATGAATCCAAGATTGTAAAGAATCGTATTCCTGAAAAAGATGAAAGCATCTTTGGTTGTGAACAGATATTTGAAGTTTGATAAGCCTGTCCAGGGACTCTGGAAGAGACCCACATTATAATTTACTTTCTTAAAAGCAAGTACAAGGCCTGCCATAGGAAGGTAATTATTAATAATGAGGTAGGCTGCTCCAGGCAGCAGCATGAGATAGAGCGGCAGGTAACGTTTCATTTTTGCCCAACTTATTTTCTTTTTCATAGTAAAATCTCCTTTTGACACAGAGGAAAACGTCCTCTAATATTTGATAGTATCAATTTACCATCAATTCGCACAAGAAATCTATTATATTTCTGATGTAAACTGTCATATTTCTGATGAAAAAGGAAAACTACTTATTATATATAAGATACATTGATTGAAAAGAAAAAGGAAAATGTTAGAAAATTGACGATTTGTGACAGAAAAATGATAGAGCAGAGAAAAAAATATTGCTATGATGAGATCACAAAAACAAAGTGATTGGGGGAGAACCAACACAGAGAACGAGAATAAGAAAATCGTTACTGGAACGAGGTACGAGTGAACAGTAACAGAAATTTCTTCAAAAAGGAGGAAAATTATGAAGAAAAGAGTTATTTCATTGCTTCTTACAGCAGGAATGCTGGTATCCCTGGTAGCAGGATGTGGAAGCAAAGCACAGACATCAGATGCATCCGGAACTGGTAATACAGCAGGAACGGAAACAGCTTCAGCAGAAAATGGAGAATATCCGGTGATCAGAGTTCCATATTCAATCGTATTTGACTCTTTTGATGCAGATAAAGTCGAGGATGCATTAAATGAGATTATGAGAGAAAAAGCTGGAGCTGAGATAGAACTTGTTGGTATTGAATTTGCAAACTGGGCCACGCAGCTGAACCTGATGCTGACAGGCGGAGACAACTCCTTAGATCTGTTCAGTTCATTCTGGTATACTTCCGTAAATAACCTGGCAGCAAACGGACAGGCAATGCCATTGGATGATCTGCTAAAATCTGATGGACAGGGAATCTTAGATCTTTATGATGGATTAGAGGACTACTTAAACTGCGGTAAGATCGACGGACAGATTTATGGTATTCCATGTATCTACGCATGGAGTTCTGAAAACCTATACCTTTGCAGAACAGAAGATGCAGAGGCTGCCAATATTGACTGGAGCACGGTCGATGATCTTGACAGCATGACAGATGCAATGATCGCATTAAAAAAAGCAAATCCTGATAAATATTTTGTGCCGGGATCTACAGACCCATACTGGATTCCAAAGAGCATTGACTATTTTGGAGATACAAACTTCCTTGGAGTTTTAACTGATCCGACAAACAGTACAACCGTAGAGAATTATTATGAATCAGATTATTTTAAAAACTTCTTGGAACAGGTAAAAGTATGGAAAGAAAATGATATTTTCAGTCCGGATCCACTGAGTAACAACCAGCCGACATTAATGAGCGTAAATCTTGGCATTGCAGATGGTACCCCTGGCTACTCCTGGGATGCAGCAAGCTCGATTCCAAGTACTGCAGTACAGAACGGCATGGATGTAGTTGGATCCGCAGTGACAGAGCCACTTGCAACAACCGGCGATGTAACAACTTATATGTGGCATATCAGCCCATTCTGCAAGAACCCGGAAGCTGCCATGAGAGTATTAAATGTATTATTTACCGATCCGGAAGCAGCACAGATTGCTGCAAACGGACTGGAAGGATTAGAATATGAACTTGATGAAAACGGTCAGATGATGTATCCGGAAGGAAAAACAATGGCTGATATCGGATGGCCAGCAGCAAGTATGGCATATTGGCCAAATGTAACTCTTTGCAAGACATGGAATTATGAGGCGGAAGACATCTATGATCAGATGAAGAAGAAAAATGAGAACGCAGAGAAATCCCTTGCACTCGGATTCCAGTTTGATTCCAGCAAAGTAGCCGATCAGGTGACTGCATGTGCAAACGTAGTAGCCCAGTACTATATGCCGCTGATGTATGGAGAAGTTGATATTGATTCTTCACTGGAAGAATTTAATAAACAGCTTTATGCAGCAGGTCTTCAGGATATTATTGATGAGAAACAGGCACAGTTAGATGCATGGTTAGCATCCAAATAAGACGGAAAACGAAATACAATTTTAACCTGGGGAGGGAAACCGTTAGGATTCCCTCCCTGTTTTAAAAAGAGGACAATTATGAATCAGACTATGACAGCAGAACCGGCAAGACTTTGGAACAGACAGTATGTGCTGGTACTTCTTTTGAATACATTAAACGCATTTTCTTTTTATATGGTAGTAACGATTCTATCAAAGTATCTGGTAAGCATCGGAATTTCAATCGCAACAGCCGGTGTGATCGTGGGACTTTTCTCTATTACATCGCTTTGCTGTAGACCATTCAGCGGACTTCTTGCAGACCGTTTGAGCAATGTGACACTCTTAAAATGGAGCAATATTTTTATGGGGATAGGGCTTCTTGGATTTGCATTTGTCACGAATCCGACGTGGATCGTCTTTTTCCGTATTATTAATGGAATCGGATTCGCATTCAGTGGAACCTGCCAGATCGCACTCGCTTCGAAATATATCCCAAAAGATAAAATGGGGGAAGGAATCGGCTATCTGGGATTAGGAATGGTGATTGGATCAGCGGTTGCGCCGGGAATCGGAGTTGCTATTTCTGAGAATCTCGGAATGCAGATGACATTTCTGATGTCCGCTGCGCTTACAGTAGCTGCATTTGGAATTTTATGTCTGTTCCGTGAAGAAATGAGAGAAAAGAAGGAAAAGAAAAAAATAACGTTCAGCGACATTCTTGCGGTGGAGGCACTGCCATTTACGATTGTAGCAGGCTCTTATTCTTTCATTAACGGAGTTATCGCATCTTATCTTGTCATGTATGCCGATGAACTTGGAATCAGCGGAGTAAGCGTTTACTTCACAGTGTGTGCAGTTGTATTGTTTGTCGTAAGACCATTTTCTGGAAAACTGATGGATAAAAAAGGAATCCGTGTGACGGTGCTCCCTGGACTTGCACTCACGGCGTGTTCTATGTTCATTCTTGGAAGAAGTGAATCTTTAATCCTGATCCTTATCACAGGTGTGCTGAGATCTGTTGGTCAGGGAGCGGCACAGCCATCACTTCAGGCAGGATGTATTAACAGAGTAGGAACGGAGCGAAGCGGCGTGGCAACAAGTACCTATTATCTTGGAGGAGATATTTTCCAGGGAATCGGGCCGATGATCGGCGGAGCTGTGATTGGAGCAATTGCAGGAATCGCGGGATACCGCACATTATTTGATGTGAGTGGGATTCTGATGCTATGTGCACTTGTATTTTTCACTTTTGTAACAGGAAAGGAAAAATAAAATGGAAAATGAAAAAACATTAGAGAGAATCACACCGGAAAAAGCAGGAATTTCAAGTAAACAGGTAAAAAAATGTATAGAAAAACTGATGCATGAGAATACACAGATGCATGGTTTTATGGCTGCACGGCATGGAAAAGTATTTGCGGAATGTTGGTGGGCACCTTACAATTCCGAAATGGTACACAGTAATCATTCTTTCGGGAAAAGTTATACGGCAACAGCAATAGGTGTTGCGGTAACAGAAAAGAAGCTCTCTTTGGACGAAAAAATGGTTGATATTTTTAAAAAAGAAATCGAGGAAAGAAAGCTTAATGTACCGGAACTTACAAAACAAATCACAGTACGGCATGTCCTTTCCATGACAAATGGACATGCAGCAAATCCGCTGATATCTGGGGACTGGATCGGAAATTATTTTACAACACCGGTGGAGTACGAACCTGGTACCAGATTCTTATACAATACATCAGGAGCATGTATGCTTGCTGCGGTAGTGAAAAAGAAGACAGGGGAGAATGTAAAAGAGTATCTTACTACGAGATTGTTTGAGAAAATTGGCATTGATGCAGATCGCTTTGTGTGGTTAAAGTGGCCAAATGGAATCGATGCAGAACCGGCTACTTTTGCTACGACAGAAGATAACCTGCGTCTGGCGATTCTTTACATGAATGGTGGGAAATGGAATGGCGAACAGATTGTTTCGGAAAAGTTTATCAGGGAAGCACTTTCTGTTCATGTCAAGACAGATGAGGCACCGGAACAGAAGGATGGCAGATGTGGATATGGCTATCAGCTTTGGGCGTGTAGTATTCCTGGGGTATACCGGTTTGATGGTGGTCAGGGCCAATATGGTATTATCTGGCCTGAAAAAGAAATTTGCGTTGCGGTACATGAGGGTGGGATTTCACCATATGGACCACAGGAAACATTAGATGTGTTATATGATGAACTCCTTCTTCAGATGGAGGATGAAAGTATTCTGGAGAACAAGGCAGCTTATGAAGAACTTATAACATTTGAAAAAAGCCGTAAAACGGAAAAGGATAAGGCAAACAGGTTGCAGCCAGATATAAATTTTAATGGTGTTTATACGGTGACATCGGGAGATGCGGATCCATGGATTGGAATGGCACCTCCTGGTGGATATGATTTTTTTGCAATATACAGAGATCATTCAAAACAGGAAGAGATGACAGATTTTTCCTTTGAATTCAGGCCCAATCAGTGTATTTTCAGGGTAAATAAAGACACAGTGATCAAAGCGTCAATGGATGGGGAATTAATATTGAGGGAAACAGATAATGTGTTTCCAAAGTTGAAGAATTACTGTGCAACGGCAAGATTTGTAAAACCATATATTCTGGAGATTAGGATCCACTGGATGAATAGCTGGGCAGAAACGAAGATGAGATTTGAGTATCAAAAAGGAAAGATGAAGATTACATCTATGAAAATAAGGCTGAATGAGGAAGACAACTGGCTTATCTCGCATGGAGAAGCAGTTAAGGTGGAGGAGAGATAAAATGGGATTATTAAGATTCAGTTATCGTTCGGAAATATTAAGCCTTCACACCAATATTACGGTTACGCTGCCATCAGAGGAAATGACATATTATTCACTGACAGAAGCAAAGCGGGAGGAAGGTGTCGCACCAAGAAGAAAATGGGAATACCGTGACGGAATGAAATTCCAGACGGTGTATCTATTGCATGGAGGTGGGGATGATGATACTTGCGTTGTCAGAAAATCAAATATTGAGCGTTATGCAGAAGAAAACTGTGTAATGACAGTAACTGCCCAGGTGAATGACAGCTTTTTTATGGATACACAGTATGGATATAAATATTTTACATTTATGACAGAAGAACTGCCCAAAGTGATCCAGACAATGTTTCCATCATCAAAAAAGAGGGAAGATAATTTTGTGGCAGGTCTCGCGATGGGAGGAAATGGGGCTCTTGCATTAGGATTAAAAAGACCGGATTTATATACAGTATGTGTAGATCTTTCCGGTGGTATCGGATGCAGTGTGGATACAGACGCTTTTATAGAAGAAGTACGCACTTTGAAGATGAAAAGAATGCAGAGTACATTTGGAGATCCTGAAAAATTAAGAGACAGTGAGTATGATCTGGGTGGCTATGTGAGAAGGGCGGTCAAAAACGGAATGAAGCTTCCAGATATTTATATTGCAGTTGGTGAAAATGATTTCATTCGTGATGTGGTACGCAAGGATAAGGATGCACTTATTTCTTATGGTGTGCCGGTGCATTATGAAGAAGTAAAAGGATATACACATGACTGGAATTTCTGGGATCTGTACTTGAAAAAAGCTCTCAAAGAGTGGCTGCCATTGAAGCGGGAACCGATATATTTGTAGAAGGAAAGAAAAAAATGGAGAAGAGGAAGATAAATTTGTTTCCGGGAATACCGGACAACGACAACAGACACTATCTGCCGGAATATTTAAAAAACAGCGAGATTGTTGTTAATGAAAATGGAAATAACTCGCAGGTTTATCCAAAAAGGTTAAAAGAGTGCAGAGGAGTACTGGTGGATAATGAGGAAGATGTATGGTATGAGTATGTTCCAGAATCTTATGATCCGACGAAGAAAACACCGCTTGTGTTATCAATGCATGGCGGACTGATGACTGGATGGGGACAGGCAATATATACTTCCTGGACGCTTGTGGCTGACAGGGAAGGATTCATTGTTGTCTTCCCAAATGCAGCTTCAAAAAGAATGTGGATGATGGAATGTGACTGGGAGAAAGTGGTAGAAACACAGAAACTGATCTCAGGAGATGTGCCACTGCTCCACAAACCAGAAGAACATGTAGCCGACTATCATGATGTAAAAAAGACAGCAGCGTTGATTAAAAAGATGCAGGAAAAATACAATATTGATGTCGGAAGGATTTATATGCAGGGGATGTCAATGGGAAATGCAATGACAAGCCAGTTTGCAAGATATATGGGAAGTATTCTTGCAGGTGCAGCAGGGTCAGGTTGTCCGACAAATTCTAAGCTGTTGTTTGATGAAAACAGTCAGATTATCAACCAATCAGGACCTTTGGATATATGGCAGTCAAGGCTGGAGCTTGATAAAGTTCCACCTCATTACAGGGAAGGAGACCATGAAACCATCCGATACAATCTAAAATATTGGAACCAGGTCAATGAATGTGAGAGACTTCCGAAGATAGGTATTTGTGATGAATATAATTTTGCATTCTATAAAGGTAAAAAAGGCAATAATGTGCTGATGGATGTAAAAAACAGGGATCACGGACAGACCTTTGATGATGCAGAACTGGTATGGGATTATCTTTTCTCCGGATGCTATAAAGATGAAAATGGCAGATTGTGTCATAGTGAACCGAGAAAAAAATGGTGTATAGATGATGTGAATCTTGCAGTTGCAAAAGATTGCAGAAAAGCCTGGGTTAATAACGGCATTATGGAACTTCATAAACCATGTTTCTTCTGGGAAAAAGTAAAATATCATGGATTAAACGGTGATGCGATTGTTCGTGGATCTTATGCGTATGTGCCCGTAAGTTCACTTGCGGAAATTTTCCATATGGATTACCAGACAGAGAAAAATGGAAGAGTGGCATATTTATCCGGTATACCTCAAATCGGAAAAGTTGCTGCCAGCGAAGTGGCAGAAATCCAGTTCGCAGAAGGCAATATTGCCTGTGTGATCAACAACTCCGTGGAATCAATGTATGCAGATGCAGTGATGGAAGACGGGGAACTGTGTGTATCGCTGGAATGGTTTGCCAGAAGATTTTTAAGCCTTCACGTATCAGAATGCGATGGAGTGATTTATGCAACAGACCATCCTTCACAGCTTTCATGGCATATGGCAGATTTGATCAGGGCATATCTTGAATAGGAGAAAACAATGGCATTAAATCAAATTACATATTATTCCAAAATGATGGAAATGGAAATGGGAATTGATGTGATCATTCCTGAAAACAAATGGGGACATTCGCTTGCAGACCGTCCGAAAGACTATAAATATCCGGTGCTGTGGCTTCTGTGCGGTGGTGGATTTGATTATACAGACTGGCAGAGATACACAGCAATTGAGCTATATGCAGCACAGGCGGGAATTGCAGTTGTAATGCCAAGTGCCTATTATTCAGGGTATATGGACACTGCCCATGGCGATTATAAATATTTTTCAGTGATCACAGATGAGATATCCAGGCTGGCTGTAAGGCTGTTCCCACTGTCAGAAAAAAGAAAAGATAATTTTGTGGCAGGATTTTCTATGGGAGGATATGGTGCATTCAAGTGGGCAATGCAGCATCCGGAAAAATTCCAGTGCTGCGGCGTATTTTCAGGACCAGTCGGGATCGTGCCGCATGAGCCGGTTCATTATAAGGAAGATGAGATTGGTTTAAGAGAAGACGAAAATGAACCATGTCCGGAAGGATTTAAGACAATGATCGCAGCATTTGGCTCTGCAAAAGATCGGAGAAATACACCTGATGATAATTTTCATATGATCGAACAGCACTTAAAAAATCATACCGATCTGCCAGAATTTTATATTTCCACAGGACAGGAAGATGCAATCGCATTTGATAATTATAATCAGGCAGATTGGATGCATCAGGCAGGATTGGAATTTCTGGATATCAGGGATCATGGCAGACATAACTGGGATTATTGCGATAAAAAAGTAAAAGAGTTTCTGGAATGGATTCCATTAAAAAATGTTTTTAAAATGGAGGAAGCATAAATGGCACATATAGAAATTCACGCATTGTCCGTAAAGCTGGCAGGAACTTTTGATGCACATGTTTTTTTCCCGGAAGAGGAAGTGATAAAGTCAGAAAAAAAGTTTCCTGTATTGTGGATGATACATGAGGATGGAACCGGAACCTTTGATCTGATGCGCCATACAGCGCTTATGGAAAAAATTGCAGAAGAGAAACAAATATTTGTGATTGCTCCGATGGTAAGTCACTCACTTGCAACAAATATGGTATATGGAACAAAGAATGAAGATTTTCTGTCAGAAGAATGCCTTGAAATTTTCCGGTTCTTATATCCGATCAGCGGTAAAAAAGAAGACAATTATATTTTTGGAATTCACTCCGGTGCTTATGGTGCAATAAAGCTTGCAATGAAGCATCCGGATGTGTACGCAGGGGGCTTTGCCGTCAATGGTGAACTGGATATCGTAAAACGATGCATGGACAGTAAAAACAGGCAGACCGGATTCAGAAACCAGACAGAAGAATCATTAAAAGCAGTTTTCGGAGATCTTAATACAGTATCTGGCGGACAGGAAGATCTGTATCATCTGGTAGAAAATGCACAGACGAAGATTGAGCTTTTCTGCAGCACACAGTTGCAATGTTGCAAGGATAACGAAAGGCTTAAAGAAGCAGACACGAATATTACTTTAACAAAGGATGAGAGGGAAGAGGATTTCCAGCAGATAGAAGAGATGATCGAAACAGGAGTCAACTGCTTTGTTGGATAAAAAAGGAGGAGCCTTATGAGCTTTCAGGTAAATGACAGATTATACTGGCCGGAAGGAAAGAAAAAAGCGTTTACAGTAAGTTATGATGATGGGATCGAGCAGGACCGCAGATTAATTCAGATGATGAATGAGCGAGGAATCAGAGGAACTTTCAATTTGAATTCAGGACTGCTTGGAAGGAAAGGTCGTGTAGCAGCAGGGAAAAAGGAAGTAGATCATATAAAAGTACCGGCAGAGGAAATAACTGAACTTTATGCAGGACATGAGATTGCGGCACATGGAGTATATCATGAATCTATGTTTGGAATGGATACTGCAAGATGCACGGAAGAGATTTTAACCTGCAGAAAAGAACTTGAGCAGATCACCGGAAGACCGCTGACTGGATTTGCATATGCATTTGGTGCCGTGGATGAAAACATTTTAAAGGCTGTTAGATTAAGCGGCATTTCTTATGCAAGAACCATTACAGCAACCCATAAGTTTGATATTCCGCAGGATTTCCTGAAGTGGGACCCGACCTGCCATCATGATGATGAAAATGTCATGAATCTTGCAGATACTTTTTTGTCGGATGATTTTTACTTTTCCATGTACAGTCCTGCAAAACTGTTTTATGTATGGGGACACAGCTATGAATTTGACCAGAACGATAACTGGGATCACATGGATCAGTTGCTAGACAAAGTATCCGGAAAGAAGGATGTCTGGTACGCAACAAACGGACAGATCAGAAGCTATGTCGAGGCATATCGACAGCTTATTTTTTCAGTCGACAGTACAAAGGTTTACAATCCGTCCTGCATAAGTGTGTGGCTCGGTGGAATTTTTTCCGGACAAACGGTGGAAGTAAAACCGGGAGAAATTACAGAATTGCTGCCGGCAGTTGAGATGTAGGAGCGTTACTTATACTCAGCCGAAAAATGTCTGTTGTTTTGTGGCGTAAAGACAGATTCAGGCATGAACAGTAACGTAGAAGAAAGCACAGCTAGTACTGTGATGAAGATAAAAGAGGAAAAGACAAGGAGGAGATTTATATGAATCAATATGTATTTGAAGAAGAAAGACCCGTAGTTGACACAAAATGCGGAAAAATAAGAGGAATTACTTATGGTGGAATCAATACTTTTATGGGAATTGATTATGCAAGAGCTAAAAGATTTCAGATGCCAGTTGAAATTGAACCGTGGGAAGGAATCAAAAACGCGTATCAGCATGGACCAATTTCAAGACAGGTTCTTAAGCTAAAACCTTTTTTCACCTACAGGGGACTTCATATGTTAGAGGAAGAGAGCGAAGACTGTCAGAACCTTAATATCTGGGCACCAAAGGGAGGAACAGAGAAAAAGCCGGTATTTGTATGGATCCACGGTGGTGGGTTCTTCGGAGGAAATGCTTTTGAGGAGTATTCTTTTGAAGGAGCAAATCTTGCAAGACATGGAGATATCATTTTTGTTTCCATAAACCACAGACTGAATATTTTAGGACATTTAAATCTTGACCAGTATGGAGAAGAATTTAAGGATTCCCCAAACGTAGGTATTGCAGATTTAGTTGTTGCAATGAAATGGATTCATGAAAACATTGCTGCATTCGGCGGAGATCCGGAAAATGTGACGATCTGCGGACATTCCGGAGGTGGAGGAAAAGTACAGTGTCTCTTCCAGCTGAAAGAAGCTGCACCATATTTCCAGAGAGGCATCGTACTGAGTGGTGCCAGATCAGATGAAGCATACCATCTTGATGACGGAACAGCCAGCCGTGAGACTGCAAAGAAAATGTTGGATTATCTTGGAATTACGAAAGATAATATTGAAAAAATATACGATGTTTCTTATGAAAAATTATGCGAAGCTCTTAAAGCTACAGGATCAAATCCGTTTGACTGGTCACCGATCCCGAACGATTATTTCCCAGGATTCCCAGCAGAAGTCGGATTGATGCCATTTTCAAAAGACAAGCCAATCATCTATGGCTCCGTACTCGGAGAAATGCCTACTGTCAAACTTACTTACGAAGAAAAACTGGCTCTTAACAATGATGAGGAAGGAAAACTCGTATACTTAAAGGATCGTTATGGTGATTCCTGCGAAACACTTATGGAAATGTTCAAAAAAGCGTATCCAGATCACGATATTTTGGATCTTGCATATATGGACAGCCGCTGTCGCCGCGCAGCAGTGAGATCGGTAAGGGCGCATATGGCGGCTGGATGCAATAAGGTATATAATTTTCTTGCATCCTATACTGTTCCGGAAGGTGGGCGTATTCCTATCTGGCATGGAGGGGAAGTTGCATACATTTTCAGAAACGAGGACAGAGTATATGTACTCAATGAGGAAAAATATGGTCAGCAGTATTCCAAAACACTCAGTACAATGGTACTTAATTTTGTGAGAAATGGCGATCCGAATTGTAAATATCTGCCGCAGTGGGATCCATGCGAAGAGAATCAGATTCATACAATGATCATTGACAGAGAGTGCAGAGAAGTAACAAATCATGACCTTGATCTTGTTGAATTATTCGAAAAAGTGAATCCGAAATTTGTTCTGAATCTGGATTTAAAGTAAGAACCATATAAAAATATGATTACAATGGAAAAACATATTTAGCTTGGGATATAATGCCATCTGGAAGAATTGTTCTGCCAGATGGCATTATTGGCGTAATAGAGTTGTTTTGTATAGCTGAATTCTTTCGGTTGCATGAAAATCCAAAACAGGCTATATTTTTATATAGTTTTAATTTTAGTAAAAGAAAAACAGACATTCATGAACTGGATTATAAGGACAGGCAAATCATGGAAGCTACAGTATAAAAGGACATATTATGGACATCAAAGATTGTATAATATATGAAAAGAACATGCCGGCGCATCCGGCAGTGTATGAAGAATTTCCGGAAGACCTTCAGCCGGAGCTTGCAGATTATTTAAAAACACATGGAATTGAAAAATTATATTGTCATCAGGCGGAAATGTTTGCAAAAGTGAACCGTGGAAAAAACGTGGTCATTACGACTTCTACAGCAAGTGGAAAAACGCTGAGCTTTTTGCTTCCGATTTTGCAGGAGGTCTTAAATAATCCATTGACCAGGGCAATTTTTATTTATCCGACGAAAGCGTTAGCAGCAGATCAGTATCGTGCGATTCATCCATATCTGGAGTACTTTGGAGAAAACCGCATTGTGGCTGGCGTGTATGACGGGGATACTCCTCCATCAGAGCGTACAAGGATCCGCCAGAGTGCGAATATCATATTGACAAATCCGGAGATGGTCAATGGGGCATTTTTACCGAATCACAGTAAATACGGGTTTGATTTTATTTTTTCAAATCTGAAATACATTGTGATCGATGAGCTGCACACATATCGAGGTGCATTTGGCTCACATCTGGCGAATGTGTTCCGCAGGCTTTCCCGCGTGTGCAGATACTATCATTCCAATCCGCAGTTTTTATGCAGTTCAGCTACGATTGCAAATCCGGTAGAGCTTGCGACAGAAATATGTGGAAAACAGTTCGAGCTTGTGGACAGGGATGGATCTCCGGCAGCAGAGCGTGGATATTATCTCATTCAGCCACCAAAGATCATGGGAAAAGATAATCAGTACTATGGACAGGAAAAAATCACGACTGTGGCGGCAGAGCTGTTGCCGCAATTAATGGATGAAGGGAAAAATTTTATTGCATTTACCAAATCCAGAAGAAATGTCGAGATCGTTTTAAAAGAAACAAGAGACCGTTTGGAAGCGGAAAATTTTCTTGGTATGCATAAGCCCAATGAGGTGTCCGGATACCGTGGCGGTTATACACCGATAGAAAGAAAGCAGATTGAAGATCAGATGATCCGGGGAGAGCTGATGGGACTGATCTCCACGAATGCGTTGGAGCTTGGAATTGATATTGGAAAAATCAGTGCAACGGTGTTGGTTGGTTATCCCGGTACAAGGGCATCCTTCTGGCAACAGACCGGGCGCGCTGGGAGAAATGGCAAAAAGAGCAGTAACTATCTGATCTTAGATAATCAGCCATTTGATCAGTACATTGCACTGGAACCGGGCTGGCTGTTTGAACACAGCAGTGAGAATGCAGTGATCGATAAGAATAATTTAAGCATCGAGCTTGCACATATCCGTGCGGCAGCAGCAGAGATCCCGTTGACATTAGATGATATCTCCCTGTTTCCGGATCTTGGAGAAGCGATTCCTGTACTGCTTCGGGCAGAAGAGCTTCATAGTCATAACGGAAAATTCGCCTGGTCAGGCGGTGAATTCCCGGCAGGGGAATTTTCCATGCGAAATATCGATGAGCATCAATACAAGCTCATCTTGAAGGAAAGTGGGAAAGAGATCACGGAGATGGATGAGAGCAAAGCATTCCGGGAGCTGCATGAAGGCGCAGTCTATCTGCATGACGGAGTATCCTATCAGGTCGTTAAGCTGGATCTTGAGAGCAGGACTGCTTATGCGGTACCATTTCACGGTAATTATTATACGGTCGCAGCAGGCGAGACGAATGTGAAAATCATCCATGAGAGCAAACAAATGCCGCTTGCCCGCACAGAGCTTCACTTTGGGGATGTGAATATCAGTGACTATGTTTATATGTTTAAAAAGCTGCAGTTTCATAATCATCAGAACCTGGGTTATGAACAGTTTCCGAAAGCGCTGGTAAAAGATTATGATACGGAAAGTACATGGATGCGTGTGCCGGAAAATGTTGTAAAGGTATATAGAGGGCTGATCCGGGTAAATGAAACGACAAAACAGGTGAGCAATAATTATTATGAAGGCGTATGTTTTGCATTGATGAATGCCGCGCGTATGGTGACAATGACAGAGCAGGGAGATATTGGAGTCGTGACATCAAACAATGCATTGGAGCTGGCATTTGACACAAGCTCGGATGTTGATATTTATTTTTATGATAAATATGTGGGCGGACTTGGATTTGCAGAAAAAATATATGAAAAAATGGAAGAGATTATCCAAAATGCCGTAAAACTTGTAAAGGGTTGTGGATGTAAAAATGGCTGCGCTGCCTGCGTGGGAGATTACCGGTTGGATAAGGAGATGGTATTGTATGGCCTGGAAAATCTGTTGGAGCACTGGGATGTCCCAATGGATGTGAAACCAGCAGAGTATGCGCCGTCTACTTTCCGGAAAAAAGAATTTTCTTTTGAGAAATTAGAACAGCAGTGGCAGGCGCTTTGTGCAAAAATCAGTGAAAACGGTGAGATCTTTGCCGCATTTTTACAGACAGTTCCATCCGTGGAGGTAAAGGATAGAATACTGATCCTGAAGCTGACTGGAGCTTTTTATGCAGACTGGGCGATGGAACCGGGAAACCGCGCTAGTCTTACAAATATAATCAGCTATTACGCAGATGTTCCGGCAGGCTTTCAGATCCAGGTGGCATTGGAAGAGAATGCGAAAGAGCCGGATTTAGACGCAATGGCGAAGATGGAGCGGAGATTAAAATAGAATGTACTGTTGGTGATAAAAGATAAAAAGGTGGTTGTTAGAGCATGAAGACAAGAGAAGAAGCAATCGAATATGGTTTGTCATTTCCGGATACTTATATGGAAGCGCCATTTCATGATCCAAACTGGCAGTTAGTGCGTGTGCGTGGAAGTAAAAAAGCATTTTTATGGGTATATGAGCGGAACGGCTACATTAATATGAATGTAAAAGTGCGTCCGGAATGGCGCGATTTCTGGCGGGATGCCTATGCATCTGTAATTGCCGGCTATCATCAGAACAAGGAACACTGGAACACGATTATTTTGGATGGGACGATCCCAGAAAAAGAGGTAAAGCAGATGATCGCAGAAAGCTACGATATCATCACGGACAGCCCGACAAAGCGTATTTATGAAGCTGTAAAAAAGATCCCGAGAGGTAAAGTGGCAACTTATGGCAAAGTAGCAGAGCTTGCCGGAAATTCGAGGATGTCGCGGGCAGTCGGAAATGCCCTGCATCATAACCCGGACCCGGAGCATATTCCGTGCTACCGCGTTGTAAATTCCAAGGGGGAATTAGCAGGTGCTTTCGCTTTTGGCGGAGCGCATGTGCAGGAAGA